>NZ_JBLKBZ010000040.1:0-15672 GCF_047530935.1 Enterobacter sp. 03-F-07-AD-ECC
AGCCGCCCTGGAACGTTCACAAGTCATGCCGTTACAGAGTAGCAAGGAACATAAAGTGAACGGAATGACCTCTACAGCCATATGTTCCCCCTCACCCCACCCCTCTCCCTCAAGGGAGAGGGGGTCCTCCGTGCAGACATTATTTTATGGGGATCCCTCAACCCACCGGGAGAGGGAGGATAAAAGATCAACTCACCAGTGCCTGCCCGTCTTTGCGGCTCTCCGTCGCGGCCACGTAGTGCCCTTCCGGCATCCGGTAAATCACCTGCGCACCGCCAAAGTTATACTCCTGGAGCGGATCTTCCACGACGATGTGGTGGCCACGTTCACGCAGGGCAGCAATGGTGTTGCGATCGAACGTCGATTCGACGATCACCTCCCGGCCCTGCACCACGCGCCAGCGCGGGGCGTCGATTGCTGCCTGCGGGTTTTGCCCGTGCAGCATGATGCGCAGCGCCATCTGCATATGCCCTTGCGCCTGCATTGGCCCACCCATCACACCAAAAGACATCAGCGGCTGGCCGTTGCCGTCCATCGCAAAACCCGGAATGATGGTGTGGAACGGACGCTTGCTGCCCGCCAGCGCGTTCGGGTGCTTCGGATCCAGCACAAATCCGCAGCCGCGGTTTTGCAGGCTGATGCCGGTATCCGGTACCACAATCCCTGAACCAAAGCCCATATAGTTGGACTGGATAAACGAAACCATCATCCCGCTGGCATCTGCGGTGCTGATGTAGACCGTGCCGCTCTGCGTCGGCGAACCGTACTCAAAATCCGAGGCTTTATCAGGGTCGATAAGCGCCGCGCGCGATTTCAGATAATGGTCGCTCAGCAGTTCTTTAGCCGCAAACTCCATGTGCGCTTCATCCGCCACGTAGCGGTCGAGATCCGCCAGCGCCAGCTTCATCGCCTCAATGGATAAATGCAGGGATTGCACGGAGTCCGGATGATGGTGCTCAATGCCGCACTGCTCCAGAATGCCGAGCGCAATCAACGTGGCGATCCCCTGCCCGTTCGGCGGCAGCTCCTGCACCGAACCGCCAGCAAAGTCGCGCGACAACAGCTCCACCCAGTCCACACGATGGTTCGCCAGATCCTCAGCCGTCAGATGTGCGCCGTGCGCTTTGGCGAAGGCGGCAATTTTCTGCGCCAGCTCGCCCCGGTAAAACGCCTCGCCGTTGGTTTTTGCAATCAGCTCCAGCGAGTTCGCCTGCGCCGGGTTACGGAAGATCTCCCCTACGCGCGGGGCGCGGCCTTCCGGTGCGAAGCAGGCACTAAAGCCCGGCTGGTCTTTGAGCTTGTTATAACCGCGCTGCCAGAGATGGCCAATCAGCGGCGAGACCGGGAAACCGTTACGCGCATACTCAATGGCAGGCTGCGCCAGCGTGGTCAGCGGCAGCGTGCCAAAACGTTCCGCCAGCGCCACCCAGCCCGATACCGCACCGGGCACGGTTACCGCATCCCAGCCGATTTCCGGCATCGCCGTTTTGCCAGCGAACAGATCTGCATGCCAGCTCGCAGGCGAACGGCCAGAGGCGTTCAGGCCGTGGAGCTTTTCACCATCCCAGACGATGGCGAAGGCATCGCTGCCAATCCCGTTACCGGTGGGTTCAACCACCGTCAGCGCCATCGCGGTGGCGACAGCCGCATCAACGGCGTTGCCGCCCAGCTGCAGCATCTTCATCCCCGCCTGCGCCGCCAGCGGCTGCGAGGTGGCTACCGCGTTATGGCCCATCATCGGCGGGCGTCGTGAAGCGTAACCGGACGTAAAATCAAGCGCTTTGGTCATCATGACTCCTTAGTCGTGGCGCGGATCGAGCGCATCGCGCAGCCCGTCGCCGAGTAAATTAAAGCCCTGCACGGCAAGGAAAATCGCCACGCCGGGGAAGACGGACATCCAGGGCGCCTGCTCAAGGAAGCCTTTGGCGGTGTTAAGCATTGAGCCCCAGGAGGGGTTTGGCGGCTGCTGCCCCAGACCCAGAAACGAGAGACTGGCTTCGGCGATAATCGCCGAGGCAATGGCCAGCGTGGCCTGCACCAGAATGGGTGACATGACGTTCGGCAGGACATATTTGATGATGATCCAGCGATCCGGCAGGCCAATTGCCCGCGCGCCGTCGATGTACTCTTCGTTGCGAATGGCGATCACCTGGCCGCGCGTGAGACGGGCGAAGATCGGCATCGCGGAAAGGCCAATGGCGATCATGGCATTGGTCAGGCTTGGCCCTAAAAACGCCCCGAGGGCGATCGCCATGATCAGGAACGGACAGGCCAGCAGCGCTTCGATAACGCGTGAGATCACCCCATCCCACATCTTCTGAAAGTAACCAGCCACCAGCCCCAGCGGCACGCCGATGACCACGGCGATGACCACCGACATACACCCCGCCATCAGCGAGGTTCTGGCTCCCCAGATAATGCGGGATAAAATATCGCGCCCCAGCTCGTCGGTGCCGAACCAGTACATCGCCGAGGGCGCTTTACGCACCGCGAGGAAATTCGCCTTCACCGGATCGAACGGCGCGATCCACGGTGCAAGCAGCGCCACCAGCACAAAGAAGCCCACAATCACCGCGCCGATCACCGCGCTTTTATTGGCGAGAAATTTCTTCAGCACCCGGTTCTGCGCGCGGGGCAGAACCGGCGCAACGGTTTGAGTTGTCAGTTCCGCCATGGTTAACCTCGCATTTTCGGATTGATGAGAACGTACAGCACATCGGCCAGATCCTGTTCAGGAGTGAAGGTCCAGTTGCCGTCCGGATCCACCACGGTGGAGCCCAGTACATCGTCGCCATCCATGATGGTCACGGTGCTGCCTGGCTTACCTTTACCGCTCAGTTCAGGGCGGACATCATCAGTCACGGTGCCTGGCTTCAGGTTGCCCACGATCGGGCCCTGGTCATCCACCACTTCACCCACGGTCACCTGGTTTGGATCCGGATCGACGGTGAAGGAGATCCCCGGCGACGGTTCACTGGTGTTGCCAGACGGATCGGTCACGGTGGTGGTGATCTCATGATCGCCTTTAGCCAGAGGCGTGTCTGGCGTATAGGACCATTTACCTTCGTCATCAACGATGACGGAACCGATCTTCTCGTCGTTATCATAGATGTCCACCACGCTGCCCGGCTCAGCTTCGCCGCTCAGGGTCGGGGACTGATCGTCGGTGGTGTCGCCTGGACTTACCGGCCCCTGCTTGTCGCCCACGTTATCATTGATAACGATATTTTCTGCCGGAGACGGTGCCGCAGTATCGATCACGATCGGGAAGCTGCCGCTGGTGCGCGCGTTGCCCGCTGCGTCAGTCGCCGTGACGGTGAAGGTGTGCTTGCCATCCGCCAGCGCGGTATCCGGGGTGAACGCCCACTTCCCGTTGCTGTCCGCCGTGACGGTACCAATCACTTTCCCGTTGTCAAGGATAGACACAATGTCGCCCGGTGCAGCGCTGCCGCTCAGGGTTGGGGTGGTGTCGTTGGTGGATTCACCTTTCTGCAACGGACCCACATGTGGCTCGGCGTTGTCCACAACGCTGTTAATGGACGGTGCAGTACTCACCGGGATCAGCAGATTGATGTCGTAAGACGGCGCTTCACCGGCAACGCGGTTGCCCGCCGGGTCCTGCGTCTCCAGGGTCAGCTTGTTCAGGCCTTCCGTCAGTGGGGTTTCTGGTGTCAGGCTCCAGGTGCCATCACTGCCTACCACCGCTGTACCAATCAGGTGTTTGCCGGAAGAGTCGGTGGTGTAGACAAAGACGGTGTTCCCGGCTTCACCGATACCACTGATGAGCGGTTTGCTGTCATCGGTGATGTCACCGCTGGCTACATTGCCCTGACGATCGCCTACGTCATCCGCGACGGCGGTAATATTCAGAACATTTGCTGAAGCATCAGGCGCGGTAGTGTCAACTTCAAACTCCAGCGCTTCCGAGGGGTCGCTGGTATTGCCCGCCTTATCCGTCTGCGTAACGGTGATGCTGTGATCGCCTTCACCCAGCGGTTTCTCTGGTTTCAGCGTCCAGTTGCCTTTATCGTCAATAACGGTTGTGCCAAGCACCTCGTCACCATCATAAATGGTCACGGTGTCGCCCGGTTCGCCTTTACCGCTGAATACCGGACGGGTTTCATCCGTGACGTCACCGCCTTTCAGCTGGCCCGTAATCGGCCCGGTATTATCCTGGGCATCGGCCATATCCGGTTTGGCTGGCGGCGTGGTATCCACAATAATCTGAATCGGATCGGAAGGATCGCCTTCATTGCCGAGCGGATCTTCCTCAACGACCACGACATTATGTTCACCCTCGGCAAGTTCATCCTTAGGTGTAAATGACCATTTACCTTCATCGTCGACGATAACCGAGCCGATCTCTTTATCATTGTCTTTGATAATGATGGTATTGCCCGGTGTTCCCTCTCCACTGAAAGAAGGCTGACTGTCATCCGTCACATCGCCCGGTTTGAGCGGACCGGTTACCGGACCGGTATTGTCAATCACCTCAGGCGTTTCTGCTTTTCCCGGAGGTTCAGTCAATACAATAAAATCACGCTCATCAGACGGTTCGCTGACGTTACCCGCTTTATCCGTCTGGCTGACCGTGATGCTGTGGCTACCGTCAGTGAGGTTTTCGGACGGTTTGAAATACCAACGGCCATCCTCGTTAACGGTGGTTTCGCCGATCTTTTTACCGTTATCGTAAATTGCGATCGTTGCGCCAGCTTCACCGGTGCCGCTCATTTCCGGTTGAGGATCGTCGGTGTAAGCATCATCATGAATTTCACCGGTGGTTTTACCCACTTTGTCCATGATGTGTTCAATCGTCGGCGCTTTTGGCGCAACCGTATCAACGACGATGACAATCGGGTCTGATGGAGGACTCGCGTTGCCGTCAGGATCTTTTTCCACGACGGTCAGCTCGTGCTCGCCTTCGCCCAGTGGCTTATCAGGCGTATAGCTCCACTGGCCTTCATCATCGACGATAACGGAGCCGATCTCTTTGTCGTTATCGTAGATATGGATGGTGTCACCAGGCTTACCTTTACCGGTCAGCGTCGGCGTTGAGTCATCGGTTGTATCACCTGATTTTAACGGGCCTTTGATTGAGCCTTCATCATCCATTGTGGTGCCGATGCTCGGCTTATCAGGCGTGGAGTGGTTATCGCCGTCGTCCTTGTCCATCTCAGACAGCGCGAAAGCAGCCCCTACACCCGCCGCCGCAAGTGCAAACCATCCCAGCATGCCAAACAGCATGTCGTTGTCGTCATCCGGTGCCGTCAGAAGAGGCCCACCCGCGCCTAACGGTTCTCCGCCTAACGCCACAGGAGACATGCTGCCGTCAGCCATCAGATAGCCGGTGTCGTAGCTTTCGCCCGACAGAGGAACATAGGCGTAGAGTAATCCATCTTCCGCCATGCCCATCAGCACCGGGTTGTTAGGATCACCATTGAAGTAATCTTCAATAATTATGCTTGGCTGTGTATCGCCTTCCTGGATAATGTGCAGCGCCTTGTCTACGCGCTGCAGCGTAATATTTTCTGGAGCGAAGTCGTCGTTAATATTCTTCAATAAATATTTATTGCCGGGGATAAGTTTTACCTTAACCGTCCGGCCTGCATCTGCGGTCAACAACCGAGTTTTTCCGTCTCCGTTATTGACCGCTAAAATGACTTTATTGTCCGTCATACTTAAAGTCCTTGGTGAATTTCACTCACTAAATTGTGGATATATAAACTTTTTTGTTGATACACCCTGAACTACCTTACGTTGAAACCTTTCTGAGATAATTCATGTCCACAGGGTTCATCGACATGATGCTTAAAACTATCATGTCTGACCTCTTTATATGGGTAGGAAAAAACCACGCAACGCTCTACGCCGCATTAGGAATAGTTGACATCAAAAAGCTATTAATGAGTGAACAAGGAAGGAGGAGGAAAAGAATAATTAACGGTTAAGACTTACACGAAAAGAATAATAAATCAAATTGATTATTTTAATAAAAATAACAGAATGAGATTTTTAATAAAAAATAAATTAAACAGGAACTCAGCCGTTCACCGCGTGACGACAGCAACGGGCCGGGTAGACGAGAGAAATTCAGGATTGAGGAAACGCAGAAATGAAAAAGGCCCACGTTATAAATAACGTGGGCCTGAATAGTGGCGGAACGGACGGGACTCGAACCCGCGACCCCC
Organism: Enterobacter sp. 03-F-07-AD-ECC; assembly: GCF_047530935.1. NCBI lineage: Bacteria > Pseudomonadati > Pseudomonadota > Gammaproteobacteria > Enterobacterales > Enterobacteriaceae > Enterobacter > Enterobacter sp. 03-F-07-AD-ECC. Next base: position 6,189 of record NZ_JBLKBZ010000040.1, read on the forward strand.
TGCGTGACAGGCAGGTATTCTAACCGACTGAACTACCGCTCCGCTGTGTTCCCTTGGGAACGAGGCGCATATTACGGTTTGCCTCTGAACTCGTCAACGCTTTTTCTCACGTTTTGAATCGTTTGCTGCAAAAATCACCCGAACGGTGATTTTACAGGCATTCTGGCATGCCTTACGCACGCCACATACAGCTTCCGCCCTTCTTCTGGACCAGATCCAGACGAGATTCGTGGTTGAGAAGCTCTTCATCACTCGCTAAAACAACCCGCAAGCGGCTGGCCTGGCGAACAACACGCTGAATTCCCGCTTCGCCCTGCGTCTGCTGAGATTCATTCTCCATGCTGAACTTCATTGACGTTTGACCGCCGGTCATCGCCAGATAGACATCCGCCAGGATCTGGGCATCGAGCAATGCCCCGTGCAGCGTTCGCTTGGTGTTGTCTATTTCATAACGTGAACAGAGCGCATCGAGGCTGTTACGCTTGCCGGGGAACATCTTCCTGGCCAGCGCCAGGCTGTCAGTGACCTTGCAGAAGGTGTTCGTTTTGGGGATATCGCGCTGGAGCTTACTAAACTCGTAGTCCATAAAGCCGATATCGAACGAGGCGTTGTGAATGACGAGCTCTGCGCCTTTGATGTAATCCAGAAATTCGTCCGCCACCTCCGCGAAGGTCGGTTTATCCAGCAAGAACTCATCGGCAATACCATGAACGCCGAACGCTTCGGGATCCACCAGCCGATCGGGTTTGAGATAGACGTGGAAGTTGTTCCCCGTCAGACGACGGTTCACCACTTCAACAGCACCGATCTCAATGATCTTGTGCCCTTCGTAGTGCGCGCCGATCTGGTTCATACCGGTGGTTTCGGTATCAAGAACAATCTGGCGAGTAATTGCAGTGCTCATAGCGGTCATTTATGTCAGACTTATCGTTTAACTGAACGTTTCAAATACAGGAAGTCTACCAGAGATGCGTAAACAGGTAGAAATTTTCACCGATGGATCTTGTCTCGGTAACCCAGGGCCTGGCGGCTATGGCGCGATTATGCGCTATCGTCAGCACGAAAAAACTTTTAGTGAAGGGTATTTCCTGACCACCAACAACCGCATGGAGTTGATGGCGGCCATCGTGGCGCTGGAAGCCTTAAAAGAACATTGTGACGTGGTGCTCAGTACCGACAGCCAGTACGTGCGCCAGGGGATCACCCAGTGGATCCACAACTGGAAAAAGCGCGGCTGGAAGACGGCAGATAAGAAGCCCGTCAAGAATGTCGATCTCTGGAAACGGCTGGATGCGGCGCTGGGCCAGCATAATATTAAGTGGGAATGGGTAAAAGGCCATGCCGGCCACCCGGAAAACGAGCGCTGCGATGAACTGGCGCGGACGGCAGCCGCTAACCCGGCACATGAGGACGCGGGCTATCAGCCTGAATCCTGATTACGGTTTTCTGTACTGCCGCGTGGCCCCCACCGTCTGGCGGATCGGCGTTTTGGTTTTGCTCTGCTTCATCGGGTTAAGCGTCAGGGGAATGGTTCGCTTACGCGCAACGATAAACTGCAAGCAGCCTAATGCGGGCAAATGGGTACTCAGCAAAACGCCCCCTTTTCTGGCCCAGGGCAGTACCTGAAATCCGCCGTAGCTGAGCACTTCAAAATTCAGCAGCGAAAGCCAGTCCAGCTGGCGCATCATGGTGAACATCCGGCTGTTATAAGGGGGAGTGCGGCGTAACACGGGCACCAGCTTGCGCAGCCCCATCAGGCTCAGCGGATTAAACCCGCTTATCACCAGCCAGCCGTCATCAATCAGCACGCGATCGGCTTCACGCAGCATGCGATGAGGATCGCTGCACCAAGGTATCGTATGCGCCAGCAGGCAAGCATCAACGGACTTTTCCGCAAACGGCAGATGTAAAGGGTCTGCCTTCACCTGAACGGGCGATCCGCCGAGAGAGACATGGACCTGATGTGAGATAGCGCAGCTTTCGGTATTGATTTCCGCGCTGAGATTGCCAATCTTAAGCAGGTGAAAGCCATACATTTTCGCGAGCCAGGGTTTAAGCTGTAGTTCTAATGCCTCGCGATAGTATTCACCCCAGGGCAATTCCGCCCAACGTTCCGGTGCTGCGACAGTCTGAGGTATCCTTGCCGGTTTCATCAAAACACCCGCCACGCTATAAGAGGTAATGTATGAATCTTATCAGTATTCCTGCCTTTGAGGACAATTACATCTGGGTTTTAGTCGATGACGCGCGTCGATGCGTCATTGTCGACCCCGGAGAGGCCGCCCCGGTTCTGCAGGCAATAAAAGAGAATGGCTGGCAGCCTGAAGCCATCCTCCTGACCCACCATCACCACGATCATACCGGCGGTGTGCCTGAGCTGCGCGCCCGGTTCCCGCATCTGGTGGTTTACGGACCGGCAGAGGCACAAGATAAGGGAATCACGCAAGTAGTCGAAGAAGGCAAAAATATCCTCATACGTGAGTGGGAGTTTTCCGTATTTGCTACACCAGGTCACACTTTGGGACATCTGTGTTTCTACAGCAAACCTTATCTGTTTTGTGGCGATACGCTGTTTTCTGGCGGCTGTGGAAGACTGTTTGAAGGCACGCCAGCCCAGATGTACCAATCTTTACAAAAAATTAATGCCCTGCCTGACGATACTGTAATTTGTTGCGCGCATGAGTATACATTAGGAAATATGAAGTTTTCTGCCAGCATTTTACCTGAGGATCGTGCGATTCAGGATTACTATCAGAAAGTGAAGGAGTTACGTGCAAAAAACCAAAAAACACTACCCGTAATTCTGAAAAACGAGCGTAAAATTAATTTATTTCTTAGAACAGATGACATTGATTTAATTAATAAAATTAACCAAGAAACAAAATTGCAACAACCAGAACAGCGATTTGCATGGTTAAGGTCAAAGAAAGATAACTTCAGATAATTGCGGGTTGCCTTTTCAAAATTTCGCCGTTATCATCGCTCGTCTTTTAAGCAACTATTGACACACACATGAAGGCAAAAGCGATCTTACTCGCCTCTGTCCTGCTTGTTGGTTGCCAGTCGCAGAACGGCAGCAACGTACAACAGCACGCACAGAGCCTTTCTGCAGCTGGTCAAGGGGAAGCAGGGAAGTTTACAAGCTCAGCGCGTTGGTTGGACGATGGGACATCTTTCGCGCAGGATCAAAACTTGTGGACCTCTATTGGCGACGAGCTAAAGATGGGAATTCCGGAAAACAGCCGGATTCGCGAACAGAAACAGAAGTATTTAAGAAATAAGAGCTATCTCCACGATGTAACGTTACGGGCAGAGCCGTATATGTACTGGATAGCCGGGCAAGTTAAGAAACGTAACATGCCTATGGAGCTGGTACTCCTACCCATAGTGGAGAGCGCTTTTGACCCACACGCGACGTCTGGCGCCAATGCCGCAGGTATTTGGCAGATCATTCCGAGCACGGGGCGAAATTACGGTTTGAAACAGACCCGTAACTATGATGCGCGTCGCGATGTTGTCGCTTCCACGACAGCCGCTCTCGACATGATGCAACGTCTGAACAAGATGTTTGACGGCGACTGGTTGTTAACGGTTGCGGCGTATAATAGTGGCGAAGGTCGTGTACTGAAGGCAATGAAAGCGAATAAAGCACGGGGTAAATCCACCGATTTTTGGTCGCTCTCACTGCCACAGGAAACGAAGATTTACGTACCGAAGATGCTGGCATTGAGTGATATTCTCAAAAACAGCAAGCGTTACGGTGTACAACTGCCAACACCAGACGAAAGTCGTGCACTGGCGCGCGTTCGCCTCAGCAACCCGGTTGATATTCAACAGGTTGCCGATATGACGGGTATGTCGGTAAGTAAACTGAAAACCTTTAACGCGGGTGTTAAAGGCTCAACGCTGGGGGCGAGTGGCCCACAGTATGTGATGGTTCCGCAGAAACATGCTGAACAGTTACGTGAGTCTTTAGCGTCTGGTGAAATTGCCGCCGTTCAGTCAACGCTGATTGCGGATGCATCATCAGTCAACAGCCGCAGCTACAAGGTTCGTAGCGGTGATACGCTTTCGGGCATTGCATCACGTCTTGGCGTGACAGCAAAAGATCTGCAGCAGTGGAATAACCTGCGCAGCTCAGGCCTGAGAGTGGGTCAGACACTGACGGTGGGTGCGGGTAGCAGCGCACAGCGTCTCGCCAATAACAGCGATAGCATTACCTATCGCGTGCGTAAAGGCGATTCACTGTCCAGTATCGCAAAACGACACGGCGTGAACATTAAGGATGTGATGCGCTGGAATAATGATACTGACAATCTGCAACCAGGCGACCAGCTGACACTGTTTGTGAAAAACAGCGCCACGCCAGACTCCTGATTACACGATACAAAGATAAAAAGGCACCGATTCCCCTCGGTGCTTTTTTTTACTTCGCTTTTTGCGCTTCAATCATGATGGTATCGCTGGTAAACGAACCGTCATCCTGCAATTCAAAGTAGGCCTTCACCTCTGAGGAAGCACTGTCCTGATACAACCGTATGGCCTGGCTTAACGCGTCCGGGGTGCGCATACGGGCGATCCACGAACTAAATTCCAGCGGTAAGCGATCGGTTATCAGTGAACGTGAAATTAAACCGGCCTCAGTGATAAACGTTAACCACTCCCCACTGGAATAATCCTGCACGTGCGAGGTGTCACGCAGCGCTTCAACCGTCTGCAGCCAGATGTTCCGTACAGGGTGACCCGGAGACATGACGTCCATAATGATGACGATTCCACCCGGCTTCAGCACGCGTTTGACTTCCCGTAATGCCTGGCCGACATCGTGCCAGTGGTGCGCGGAGTAACGGCTGATAACAACGTCAAACGACGCCTCTTCGAAAGGTAAGGATTCGGCATAGCCCTGGCGCGTATCGACATTGTTGAGCCCTTTGGCTTTTGCCGCCTCCGCCACTACCTCCAGCATCTGGCTGGATAAATCATACGCCGTAACCTGAGCCACATGCTGCGCTGCTGTAAAGCTGGCATGCCCTGCTCCACAGCCTAAATCCAGCACCGTCGCCTGCGGAAACGCCGAGAGACGCTCGCCGAGACGCACCAGATCGCGGCCAGAAGCATGTACGGCGCTGGTCAGATAGGCGCTTGCCTGGGAACCAAACTGTTTTTCGACGTTGTCGTGTTGAGAGTGTGTTGTTGTCATTGTACTGTCCTTGCGTTGGTTAAAGTAAAGGGCAGCACTCAACCGGCCTGCCCCACGGCAGACCTGACTCACCATATTAATCAGGTTTGCCGGGACTGAATTCCACTAGTAGCGGGTTGTGATCGGAGGCGCGAGTGACCAGAACAGAGGCGTCATGCACGCTCAAACCACGATAGAAAACGAAATCGAGAGGACGACCGAACGCTTTCTTGCGCTGGTCATCACTAAAACGAACTTCACGCAGCGACATCTCCCGCGCAAAGCGATACAGCGCGTTCATGCGTGGACGGCTCCAGGCATTGAAATCCCCGGCCATAATAATAGGCCCACTGTGATGGGCTATCTGGTCACCAATAGGAAGTAACTGCTTACTATACACATCCACGCCCAGACTGAAGTTTACCGCATGGATGTTCACGACCATCAGTAGCCGCGTGTCAGGCAGTGGGTAGACCGTCACCAGCGCCGATTTTGCCAGTCGCAGGATAGGCTCGCGTTCGCGCAACGGGCAGCAGTAAACCGGATGCGCGGCAGAAAGGGTCATCACGCCAGAGGGATGTTGCGGCAATACAAATGCGGGCACCTGGTCGGCGGCGAGATAGTTAGTGGTCGCAAACCTTACCAGCTCAGGCGTGGTTTGCGCCTCCTGCAGCAGAACCAGATGGGCATCTTTACCAAAGTTCTTGAGGACGGATAACCAATCCGCGCGCTGCTGTTTAAAGATATTCCATACCAGCACCCGAATTTTTTCATCGCTGCTTAACGGTGTACCGGCAGGTAATGCCTGGCTGATGCTCGCAAACGACCCGGGAGGCAAGATCCTCTCCGCGGGCATTCCGGCAACATAACGCATGGCATAGGTATTTTTTCGCACTTTTGGAAACAACCTCTGTAACATGAACCAGCCCGGAAAACGGACTGGTTCTAATGTTATAGGGATTTTAGGTCACACTTTCAACGCAATTACTGAGAAACCTCTTTCCAGTTTTGTAAGCAAGCACTTACTGAGGTTTAACCAAGCGCTACGCGAGAGGGTTTATCAAGGCGTCCGCTCAGACCAATCAGCAGGAAGGCAACGAGCACAATAACGGCACCAATCCACGGGGTTTGGGTTAATCCAAAGTGTTCCACCGTCTGCCCGCCAACGATAGAGCCGATCGCGATACCAATGTTGAAGGCGGCAATGTTCAGACCAGAAGCCACGTCCACCGCATTTGGCGTGTAGCGTTCGGCTTTTTGTACCACATAGACCTGCAGGCCGGGTACATTACCAAAGGCAAAGATGCCCATGACCAGTACCGTTACCAGCGCGGCGTACTGAATCGATGCCGTGAACTGGAAGAGCATCAGCAGAATCACCAGTGCCGCGAAGATAAACTTAAGCGCTGGTACAGCACCATGCTTATCCGCGAGCTTACCTCCCCAGATGTTGCCAATCGCCACAGAGATACCGTACCCCAGTAAAATCCAGCTTACCGCTGCAGGAGAGAAGCCGGCCAGATCCTGCATCATTGGAGCGAGGAAGGTGAATGCCGTGAACACGCCGCCGTAGCCCAGCGCCGTAACGGCATAGATGAGCAGCAAACGAGGATGTGTGAGCACCTTAATCTGATCGCTCAGTCTTGCGCTTGTACGGCCGGGAATATTCGACGGTACCAACAGCAGGCTGGCCACCAGTGCAATCACGCCCAGTAAAGAAACGGCGAGGAAGGTTTCACGCCAGCCGAAATGTTGCCCGATGAACGTTCCTAATGGTACGCCGGTGACCAGTGCGACGGTCAATCCGCCAAACATAATAGCAATGGCTGATGCAGCTTTCTCTTTGGGTACCAGGCTGGTTGCAATGGTGGAGCCAATCGAGAAGAACACCCCATGAGCAAGGCCAGTCAGCAGGCGGGCAATGACCAGCGTCGTGTAGTCCGGCGCCTGCCAGGCCAGTATATTGCCGGCCGTGAAGAGCACCATCAGCGCGACCAGCAGTTGCTTACGCGGGAATCGCCCGGTTAATGCCGTCAGGACGGGCGCGCCGACAGCGACACCCAAAGCATAGATGGAGACCAACAGCCCGGCTGAAGGTAATGAGATAGCAAGCTGGTTAGCGATGGTAGGAACCAGTCCTACGATAACAAATTCGGTCGTGCCAATTGCAAAGGCACTGATCGTCAGGGCAAGTAGCGCCAGTGGCATAAAATACTCCGTATCATCAGGATTAAGATGACAGGCAGTATGCGCCAGTGGTTAAATAACAAAAATGGTCAAAATCTCAATAGAATTTTGCAGGTGGTGCAACAATGAAAGCAACCTCGGAAGAGCTGACAATCTTTGTCGCCGTCGTCGAAAGTGGCAGTTTTAGCCGCGCGGCAGAGCAGTTAGGGCAGGCAAACTCTGCTGTAAGCCGCTCGGTGAAAAAGCTTGAGATGAAGCTTGGGGTGAGTCTTCTCAACCGCACGACGCGGCAGTTGAGCCTGACGGAAGAAGGTGAACGATACTTCCGCCGGGTGCAGTCTGTCTTACAGGAGATGGCTGCAGCAGAGACCGAGATCATGGAAACGCGCAGCACACCGCGTGGGCTATTGCGTATTGATGCGGCCACACCGGTGGTTCTGCACTTTCTGATGCCGCTGATTAAACCTTTCCGTGAACGCTATCCGGAGATGACGCTCTCTTTGGTCTCCTCCGAGACCTTTATCAATCTTATCGAACGTAAAGTCGATGTGGCGATCCGGGCGGGAACCCTGACGGACTCAAGCCTGCGCGCGCGTCCTCTGTTTGCCAGCTACCGTAAAATCATCGCCTCACCACAATACATCGCTGAACACGGCAAACCTGAAACCGTTGAAGAGCTGAAGCAGCATCTGTGCCTGGGTTTCACCGAGCCAGTATCACTGAATACCTGGCCTGTCGCCTGCCCTGACGGTCAGTTGCATGAGATCACCTGCGGGTTGTCGTCCAACAGCGGGGAAACGCTGAAGCAGCTGTGTCTTGAAGGAAACGGGATCGCCTGTTTGTCTGATTACATGATTGATAAAGAAATTGCGCGCGGTGAGCTCGTGGAGTTAATGGCGGACAAGCGTCTGCCGGTAGAGATGCCCTTCAGTGCGGTTTACTACAGCGACAGAGCGGTGAGCACGCGTATCCGTGCCTTTATCGACTTTCTGAGCGAGCATATAAAAACAGCTCCCGAAGGAGCTGTGTGAGGGTTAAGCGTACAGAGGGTAAGTCAATATTAATCCCAGTCTGGCGCTAAACCTTCCGGGCTCACCAGGCGATCGTTGCACTCCAGGGCAGCGATCGCTTTTTTGTCTTCGTCATCCAGCTGGAGATCAACAGCTAACAGGTTGCTGGCCAGGTTTTCACGCTTCGTTGAAGATGGAATAACGGCATAACCTTCGCCCATCGCCCAGGCCAGGATCACCTGTGCAGCCGTTGCGTTATGTTTATTTGCAATACGTGCAATGACCTCATCTTTCAGCGCTTTACCGTATGCCAGCGTCATGTAAGAAGTGATGTGAATGCCGTGCTGTTTGGCCCACGCCACCACATTGCGGTTTTGCAGATAAGGAGAGAGCTCAATCTGGTTGGTGGCAATGTTCTCTGCGCCAACGGCAGCGATGGCTTTTTCCATCAACGGAATGGTGAAGTTCGAAATACCAATTTGACGGGTTAAGCCCTGCTTTTTCGCTTCCAGCAGCGCCTGCATGAATTCTTCTACAGAAACGGCATCATTCGGAGATGGCCAGTGGGTCAGGGTCAGATCGACATAGTCAGTACGCAGCTTCTTCAGGCTCTCTTTCAGGCTTGGGATCAGCTTGTCTTTACTGAGGTTCTCGATCCAGATTTTGGTGGTGATAAACAGTTCGTTACGCGGTACACCGCTTTCTTCAATCGCCTGGCCAACCGCAGCTTCATTTTCATAAATCTGCGCGGTATCAATTGCGCGATAGCCAAGCTCAAGGGCGGTTTTGACCGATGCGATAACAACGTCGTCTTTCAGGCGGAAAGTGCCCAGGCCTAATGCAGGGATAGTCATGTCATTCCTCGTTATTCGTAATGTTCGTTAACTGAGGAAGATTATCGCTGCTGGCGTTATGCTGAAAAAGGTCGTAAAACGCAGAGGATTTTTGCTGATTTAGCAATAATTGGGAAGCAGATAAGAAAAAAGCCCTGAGCGTTAACTCAGGGCTTTTAATAAGTGGCGGAACGGACGGGACTCGAACCCGCGACCCCCTGCGTGACAGGCAGGTATTCTAACCGACTGAACTACCGCTCCACCGAAGACTGCTG
>NZ_JBLKBZ010000041.1:0-13497 GCF_047530935.1 Enterobacter sp. 03-F-07-AD-ECC
CAATCATTCGGACTCCAACGACTAGTCTAAAAACTAGTATTAAGACTATCACTAACTTAAGTGATACCAACTGTCTGGAGATTCAGGGGGCCAGTCTACCGTCATATATCACCTTGCTGCCATCATAAGGCCAGAATGCTCCCTGCTCTGTGTCGAGTACAAAAACAGCGATTTGGTCGGATTCACGGGCTATTTTCTGCCAGAGCATCTTTCCACCCTCATATTGCTCGAAGTCGCTGATTAAGGTCACGCCGCAATGTAAGACCAACGCTTCATAGAGACGAGTCGCCAGCCCTTTGTCTCGTTCGGCAGGATCGACGCAAATGCCTTCTACCTGGACAACGCGAGTATCTTCCCAGCATCGTTCGACTGCGATAATGTCCTTTCCCAGATGGGCTTTATGCTGTAAATCCAGAGCAGCAACAACCCGATGCCGGGGAACGCCATCAAAGGTTTCGATATCTGCTTCAATAATTGCAGCCCGGGGCGTCTGGCTATCATAAATGACATGTAACACCCGACCGGAGAGTTCAAATTCATCTACGAGCGTAAATGACCTGGCAACCGTATTCGGGCTGTACGTTGTAGGCATCACGATCATTTGTGAGTCCCCTCTTGTGAGTACCGGCATAATTCCCTTTATATCTTAATCCGCTAAATTTTGCGCAGATTAGCATCGCCGACTTTACTCAGGCTCTTGATGAAATCCTAAATTCGCTGTTTAAGCGCTGATTTTCCGCAGCGCCTGCGCCAGCTGTACGCGGGTAAACGGTTTGCGCAGTAGCGCTACATCCGGCAGTTGTGGATTGTGCGTCGGACGTAAATCCTGACCGCTGATCAACAACACCGGCAGTTGCGGGTAGTGGCTGCGCACGTGGTTAATCACCTCCGCCCCGCTCAGGCTGCCCGGCAGCATCAGATCACTGATAAACATGCCGATATCCGGCGAGGCCGCCAGCATGTTCAGTGCCTGCTCACCGCTTTCCGCTTCAAGGGTCAGGTAGCCAAGCTGATGCAGTTGCTCGCACAGGGTCTGACGAACATCGGCCTCATCTTCCAGGACCAGCACCAGCCGTTCGTTTTCAGCGGATGCGGTGGCAGAGTGCGTTTCATCTTCAGGGACGACGGGCAGCGTTGAGCGCGGCAGATGGAGCCGCACGGTGGTGCCTTGTCCCGGCGCGCTTTCAATTTCGACGCGGCCGCCGGACTGACGCACAAAACCGTACACCATCGACAGCCCTAACCCACTGCCACTGCCGGTCTGCTTGGTGGTGAAGAACGGCTCGAACACCCGGGATTTGACCTCCTGCGTCATACCGCTGCCGCGGTCGATCACCTCCAGCGCCACCATATCCTGCCTGCGCCCGTCACTGCGGGTGACGCGCTGATTCCACGTGCGGATCTTAATCACGCCCGTCTGCCCCTCCATCGCGTCGCGGGCGTTCATCACCAGGTTGATAATGGCGTTTTCGAGCTGGCCAACGTCAATCCACGCCGGCCAGGCCGGGGATTGAGCCTCTATCTCCAGGCTCAGGGTGGCGGGCAAGGAGTGGCGCATCAGCTCTCTGAGATTCTCCAGCAGCGGTTTCATCTCTACCGCATGCGGAGTCAGGGATTGCTTGCGGGAAAAAGCCAGCAGACGCTGGGTCAGCAACGCACCGCGCTCGGCGGCATTGAGCGCGCGGGCGATACGTGGGGCATCACTGGAGTCGGGATCGGTCAGCTCCAGGCTACCGATTATCACCGCCAGCAGGTTGTTGAAATCATGTGCCAGCCCGCCCGTCAGTTGACCAACGGCCTTCATCTTCTGGCTGTGCAGCAGCGCCTCCTCCAGTCCCTGACGCTCGATGCGGTCGATCTCCATCTGGGAGGTTTTCTCTTTCAGCAGACGGGTGGTGTGCTCCAGCGAGGCGGTATTGCGGGCAAAGACGTTAAACGCGCGAGCCAGCTCTCCCAGCTCATCACGCCGCTGCAGCGCGGGCACCGAAACGTCCTGCTCGCCATGGGCAAGACGCGACATCGCCCGGGAGATCGCCGTCAGGTTGGAGCCCAGATTGCGGTAGATATACCAGCAGGCGCAACCGGTGATGATCAGCGCCAGTACGGCGAATATGCTGATAAACACGCTGATGGACCGCAGCTCCTGATGACTCTGAGCCGTACGCAGCCGGGAAGCCTCCGCCACCTGCTCAACGTACTGATTGATATCGCTGTTTAATATCGCCACCAGCGCCTTGATGTGGAACATATACCAGCTTATCGCCAGGTCGCTCTCTTCAAGCTGCTTTGACAGCGGGGCAAGCCTGCGTAGCTCGTCGTTGAAATCGGGCAGAACAAGATTCACCACGGGCTGCGTCGCGCGCTGGGGCAACGTTGCGGTAACGGCGTCCAGCTGCTGTAGGGTGGCGCGCGGTGAGGGGGTATCGATGGCGGCGAGAATCAGCCTGTCCATTTCCGCAAGCTGCTGCGCATCCGGGATGTTGCTGCCAAACCGACGGTTAATATCCTGCAGATGGCGTAAATAGCTCTGGCTTTGATACAGCGAGCTAAGCAGCGCGTTACGCTGCAGATGGCGCCGCTGTCCGCGCTCCAGCATGCCCGTCACGCTTTGCTGTAACTCATTACTGCGACGAATAATGCGCGCCACCAGCCCCGGCTCCTGCTGCGCTAAGGGCGCATCTGCGAGCTGTTCCAGCGAGTGCCGCAGCGCCATTTGGGTCTGCTTCAGCCTCTCGGCCTCTCCTTTGTATTCCAGCGCCCCCACCACCTGCGAAAGCCGTACCGCCGCGGTTGCCACGCTGGCGGTATCGCGGGCGAGATTCATGCTGCCGGTCATGTCATCCAGCGTCTGCTGTTGTACCTGTTCCTGGATCTGGCTGGCATGCCGAAAACCCAGCACCGCCACACCACTGACCATCAGCGTCACCGCCACCACCAACAGATTAAAGATCAGCAGACGACCGCGGGCACTGGCGAAGAACGGCGAGCGTGATGGCATGGGATTGGGCTCCTCTGCAAATGGGTGCCCTCACCCTGGCCCTCTCCCACAGGCAGAGGGAAAAGAGAAATGTGACGGCGATTAGCTATTCATAACTATGACAAATATGAACGGCTTCTGACATTTTGCATTTACGCACCTGTGATGAAGTGCAGATATCAACCTTCATAGGAGATCCGCCATGAGCAGAACCCCGGTACTGGAGATGCGCAGCATTGCCAAAACGTTTGGCAACTTCCACGCGCTCAAGGGTGTGGATTTGACGGTCTTTCCCGGTGAGATCCACGCGCTGATGGGTGAAAACGGCGCGGGAAAAAGCACGCTGATGAAGATCCTCGCGGGCGCCTACACCGCGACCAGAGGCGAGATCCTGATTGACGGTCAGCCGTATCACATTAAAGGCCCGAAGGATGCGCTGGCCGCAGGCATTACCCTGATCTATCAGGAGATGCAACTCGCCCCCAACCTGACGGTTGCGGAAAACATCTTTCTTGGCAGCGAACTCTCGCGCGGAGGACTGGTGCAGCGTAAAGAGATGGCCGCCCAGGCTCAGGCGGTCATCGACCGTCTGGGTGCAAACTTCAACGCCACCGACCTGGTGATGAAGCTGACTATCGCTGAACAACAGCAGGTGGAAATCGCCCGCGCGCTGCACCGTAACAGCCGCATTCTGGTGATGGATGAACCCACTGCCGCCCTCTCCTCGCGTGAAACCCATCGTCTGTTTGAGCTGATCCTGCGCCTGCGGGATGAAGGGATGGCGATCATCTATATCAGCCACCGCATGGCGGAAGTGTACGAACTCTCTGACCGGGTCAGCGTCCTGCGTGACGGGCAATACGTTGGTAGCCTGACGCGCGACAAACTGAACGCGTCTGAGCTGGTGAAAATGATGGTGGGTCGCCCCTTAAGCGATCTGTTCAACAAAGAGCGCGATATTCCGCTCGGCAGCCCGCGTCTTAACGTGCATCACCTCACCGACGGTAAAAAAGTCCAACCCTGCAGCCTGCAGGTGCGCTCAGGGGAAATCGTCGGCCTGGCGGGGCTGGTCGGTGCCGGTCGCTCCGAGCTGGCACAGCTCATCTTTGGCGTACGTAAAGCCACGGGCGGAATGATTGAAGTGGACGGCGAGCCGGTGGTGATCCACTCCCCGCGCGCGGCCATTGAAAACGGGATCGGTTTTCTTACCGAGAACCGCAAGGAGCAGGGGCTGTTCCTGGAGCTGGCGGCGCAGGAGAACATCACCATGGCGACGCTGGAGCGCGACGCCACCTTCGGCATGCTTAACCGCAAAAAAGCGCAGTCCATTTCTGACGATGCCATCGCCCTGCTGAATATCCGCGTGCCTCACGCACAGGTCCGCGCGGGCGGTCTGTCAGGCGGTAATCAGCAGAAATTGCTGATCTCCCGCTGGGTGGCGATTGGTCCGCGTATTCTGATCCTCGACGAACCGACGCGCGGTGTCGATGTCGGCGCAAAAAGCGAAATCTACCGCATCATGAACCAGATGGCGCGCAAGGGCGTGGCGATTTTGATGATCTCCAGCGAACTGCCGGAAGTGGTGGGCATGAGCGACCGCGTCTATGTCATGCGTGAAGGCAGCATCGCCGGGGAGCTCCACGGACACGACATCTCTCAGGAAAACATCATGACGCTGGCAACCGGCGTGAACGACTCACATCATCAGGCGGTGCAACTATGACAACTCCAACCCATCCGCAGCAGGTGGCAAAATCTGCCTCCGCCAAAAAAATGCTGATGAGCGATCTGATGCAAACGGTCGGCATTTTGCCCATTCTCATCCTGATCGTGGCGGTTTTTGGCTTTATCGCCCCTAACTTCTTTACCGAAAGCAACCTGCTCAACATTACCCGACAGGCGTCGATCAACATCGTGCTGGCGGCAGGGATGACCTTCATCATCCTGACCGGGGGGATTGACCTCTCCGTCGGGTCTATTCTGGGTACCACGGCTGTCGCCGCGATGGTGGTGTCGTTAATACCGGAATTCGCCGGGCTCTCTATTCCCGCCGCGCTGATGCTCGGACTGGTGCTGGGGCTGTTCAACGGCGCGCTGGTGGCCTTTGCCGGACTACCGCCGTTTATTGTCACCCTCGGCACCTACACGGCTCTGCGGGGCGCAGCGTACCTGTTGGCCGATGGCACGACGGTGATTAACTCGAACATCAATTTTGAGTGGATAGGCAATAACTATCTTGGCCCCGTGCCGTGGCTGGTGGTGATTGCCCTGGCGGTGATTGTGGTGTGCTGGTTTATCCTGCGTCGCACTACGCTTGGCGTTCACATCTATGCGGTAGGCGGCAACATGCAGGCGGCACGCTTAACGGGCATCAAAGTCTGGCTGGTGTTGCTGTTTGTGTATGGCATGAGCGGCCTGCTCTCCGGGTTAGGCGGTGTGATGAGCGCGTCGCGCCTCTACAGCGCCAACGGAAACCTGGGCATGGGTTACGAGCTGGATGCGATTGCGGCGGTGATCCTCGGCGGCACCAGCTTCGTTGGCGGGATCGGCACGATCACCGGCACGCTGGTGGGGGCGCTGATTATCGCCACTCTCAACAACGGCATGACGCTGATGGGCGTCTCCTACTTCTGGCAACTGGTGATCAAAGGGGCGGTGATCATCATTGCGGTGCTGATCGACAAATACCGTACCCGACACCATCAAAGTGCTTAACAACAATACCCTACGTGAGGAAGAGAGCATGAGATTGAAGCCCTTAGTGACCGCGCTCTGTGCTGGCGCGCTGCTTGCCGCAACACCGTTTGCGCAGGCGAAAGATCTGAAGTCCATCGGCGTAACGGTGGGTGACCTGGCCAACCCGTTCTTCGTGCAGATCACCAAAGGTGCCGAGCTGGAGGCGCGCAAGCTGGCGGGGGATAACGTCAAAGTGACGCTGGTCTCCAGCGGGTACGATCTGGGCCAGCAGGTGGCGCAGATCGACAACTTTATTGCCGCCAAAGTGGACATGATCATCCTCAACGCCGCAGATTCTAAAGGGATCGGCCCGGCGGTGAAACGCGCGAAAGAGGCCGGGATCGTGGTGGTCGCGGTTGACGTGGCGGCAGAAGGTGCAGACGCGACGATCACCTCCGATAACACCCAGGCGGGCGAAATGGCCTGTAAGTACATCACCGACCGCCTGAACGGCAAAGGCAATGTGGTGATCATCAACGGACCGCCGGTCTCTGCCGTCCAGAACCGTGTGGAAGGTTGCCAGACAGAGTTCAAAAAACACCCGGATATCAAAGTGCTCTCCGATAACCAGAACGCCAAGGGCAGCCGCGAAGGGGGCCTGGAAGTCATGACCTCGCTGCTGGCGGCCAATCCGAAGATCGATGGCGTCTTCGCGATTAACGATCCGACCGCGATCGGTGCCGATCTGGCGGCGAAGCAAGCGCAACGCAACGAGTTCTTTATCGTTGGTGTGGACGGTAGCCCGGACGGCGAAGAAGCCCTGAAGCGGGAAAACTCCCTGTTTGTGGCGACGCCGGCACAAGATCCGCAGGTCATGGCGGCAAAAGCGGTTGAGATCGGCTATGACATTCTACAGGGCAAACCGGCACCGAAAGAGCCTGTGCTGATCCCGGTGACGATGATCGATAAAAAGAACGTCGGCACGTATAAGGGGTGGACGGTTAAGTAACAATTGCGCGGCCCGATGCCCTCACCCTAACCCTCTCCCACAGGGAGAGGGGACTGGGCCGACAAAAAACACAAGGAGTCCCCATGAAACGCTCCGAAATCAACGAAATCCTCGGCCACACGCGGCAGTTTTTCTCCATGCACGACGTGCATCTCCCCCCTTTTGCCAGCTTCCCACCCACAAAATGGCAACAGCTCGATCAGGCCGCCTGGCAGGAAGTGTTTGACCTTAAGCTCGGTTGGGACGTAACGGCCTTTGGCGGCAGCAGCTTTGCCGCGCAGGGGCTCACGCTGTTTACCCTGCGCAACGGCTCACCAAACGGCACGCCGTATGAAAAATGCTACGCCGAAAAAATCATGCACGTACGCGACGGTCAGCTCACGCCCATGCATTTTCACTGGCGCAAACGGGAGGACATCATCAACCGCGGCGGTGGAAATCTCATTATTGAGTTATGGAATGCCGGTGCACATGCAGAGACCGAAAACACTGACGTCACCGTCACGATAGACGGTTGCCAGCAGACCCACGCCCCCGGCAGCCAGCTGCGCCTTACACCAGGGGAGAGCATCTGTCTGACGCCCGGCCTGTACCACAGTTTCTGGGGTGAACGCGGTTTTGGCGACGTGCTGGTGGGCGAAGTGTCATCGGTCAATGACGATGAACACGACAACCACTTTTTGCAGCCCGTTGCCCGCTATAACAACATCGAAGAAGACGAACCGGCGGTGCTGGTACTGTGCAACGAGTACAACCTGTTTCGGATATAAGGGGTAAATGATGCCATTGATTTCTCTTGCCGACGGTCTTGCGCACGCCAGGCAACATCGCTACGCGCTGGGCGCGTTCAACGTTCTCGACACCCACTTCCTGCGCGCCCTGTTTGCCGCGGCGAAGCAGGAGCGCTCGCCTTTTATCATCAACATCGCCGAAGTGCATTTTAAATACGTGTCGCTGGAGTCGCTTGTCGAAGCGGTTAAGTACGAAGCCGCCCGCCACGCGATCCCCGTGGTACTCAACCTCGACCACGGCCTGCACTTTGACGCCGTGGTGCGCGCCCTGCGCTTAGGGTTCAGCTCCGTGATGTTCGATGGCTCGACACTGAGCTACGAGGAGAATATTCGTCAGACGCGTGAAGTGGTGAAGATGTGTCACGCGGTGGGCGTGTCGGTGGAGGCAGAGTTAGGTGCCGTCGGTGGCGATGAAGGCGGGGCGCTCTACGGCCATGCGGATGAAGCGTACTTTACCGACCCGCAGCTGGCACGGGAATTTGTCGATTCAACCGGCATTGACGCGCTGGCCGTCGCCATTGGCAACGCACACGGCAAATACAAGGGCGAGCCAAAGCTCGATTTCCCCCGTCTGGACGCCATTCGCCAGCAGACCGGGCTGCCACTGGTGCTGCACGGCGGCTCCGGGATCAGCGATGCTGATTTTCGTCGCGCCATAGAACTTGGTATTCATAAAATCAACTTCTATACCGGCATGTCCCAGGCCGCGCTTTCCGCCGTTGAGCAGCGTATGGCCCACCGCCAGCCGCTGTACGATGAGTTTGCCGAGCTGCTGCTGGGCATAGAAGAGGCGATTACCGATACGGTCGCCGAACAGATGCGCATCTTTGGCAGCGCGGGGCAGGCATAATGGAACGCAAAGGGATCATCGCCGCGGGCAATATGCTGGTGGATCACGTTCACCAGATCGTGCAATGGCCGGAACGCGGCTGGCTGGCAGAAATTACCCACAGCGAGCGTTCCACCGGCGGCGCGCCGCTCAACGTCCTGCTGACGCTGGCGAAAATGCACGTCGGCCTGCCGCTGCAGGCGGTGGGGCTGATTGGCGAAGACAGCGACGGGGACTACATTCTGGCAATGCTCGACCAGTATCACGTCAATCGGCAGCGCGTACAGCGCACCACCTTTGCGCCAACCTCCATGTCGCAGGTGATGACCGACCCCAGCGGACAGCGCACCTTTTTCCACTCTCCCGGGGCCAACCGCCTGCTGGATCTCCCCGCGTTTGACCGTCTCGACGGCACAATGAAAATCTTCCACCTCGGCTACCTGCTGCTGCTCGACAGTCTGGATATGCCAGATGACGAATACGGCACCCGTAGCGCACGGCTGCTGGCGCAGATGCGCGAACAGGGGTATGAAACCTCGCTTGATCTGGTCTCCCGCAAGGGCGATCCGCGCTATCAGCCGCTGGTCCTCCCTGCCCTGCGTCATCTCGATTATCTGGTCATTAACGAACTGGAAGCCGGAGAATTTAGCGGCCTTGAGATGCGCGACGGCAACGACGCACCGCACGTTGCCCACATCGCTGAAGCCGCCGCGCAGCTGCTGGCGGCAGGCGTCCGGCAACGGGTGGTGATCCACTGCCCGGAAGGTGCCTGGGGAGAAGCCGCAAACGAAGAAGGACGCTGGATCCCCTCATGGAGGCTGACTCAGGAGGAGATTATTGGCAGCGTCGGCGCGGGCGACGCCTTTTGTGCCGGTTTCTTATATGGCTGTCATGAATCACTGCCGCTGGCAGAGAGTATTTACCTGGCGCATGCCTGCGCCCGGGCAAGCCTGCTGGCCGCGAATGCCATTGATGGAGCAAAAACGCTGGAGGAATTGACGCGCTTTATTCAGGAGAGCAGCGCCTAAATTAACAAAAATTGCGATTTTTGATTACAGTTCTATGAATTTTGCATAGCCGAACTACACTCTCTGCGTCTGGCACATTCGGCGTGGGCAACATATTGCCCACACGCTTTTCCGAAATGAGAGATACAGAGGACAAGGAAAAATGTTCGCAGCAATTATCATCGCTATATTTATTATCAGTGTTATTTATGCGCATTCGCGCGGCAAAGAAAAACAGACGCTTTCCCGTCAACTTTTCGACCACTCCACCTTTATGGCGCCTATCAATATGTTTATGACGGCGTTCTCTTCGCTGCCCGCCAGACAGCCCTTTTTTGAAACCGAGCGCTTTCCGGAATTAAACAAACTGACGGAAAACTGGGAGGTCATTCGCGAAGAGGCGCTGCGTTTGCAGGATCATATTAAGGCGGCACAAAATCATAACGATGCCGGTTTTAACACCTTCTTTAAACGCGGCTGGAAACGGTTTTACCTCAAATGGTATGCCGATGCGCATCCCTCGGCTCAGACCCTGTGCCCCGTTACGACACAACTGGTGAGTGAGATCCCATCCGTGAAAGCGGCAATGTTTGCCGAACTCCCGGCGGGCGCGAAGCTCGGCAAGCATCGCGATCCTTACGCCGGCTCGGTTCGTTACCATTTAGGCCTGGTCACGCCAAATGACGATCGCTGCTTTATAGAGGTTGACCAGCAGCGCCACAGCTGGCGTGACGGTGAGGCTGTCATCTTTGATGAAACTTACGTGCACTGGGCGGAGAATAAATCGGATCACACGCGGATTATTCTCTTCTGCGATATCGAACGTCCGATGAAATGGCGCTGGGCGCAGGCGGTTAACCACTGGGTCGGGACAACGCTGATGTCAGCGGCCAGCTCCCCCAATGACGATAACGACCGCACCGGGGGAATTAACCGTATCTTCAAATATGTGCACGCCGGGCGAGAACGCGGTCAGCGTCTGAAAAAGCGCAATCGGAAGCTCTATTACGCACTGAAGTACCTGGTCATCACGGCGATTTTCGCCGCGCTTATTGTCGCTGCCATAACGTAAGCACTTATGCCGCCCGATCGGGATGACAGACATCGGCGGCAAAGACGTAGCCCAGCCCGCGGATCGTTTTGATTAATGCGGGCTGGTGCGGATTGGCTTCGATTTTCCGGCGCAGGCGCATGATCAACACGTCGATGGTGCGGTCAAACACATCGGCACTTTCGCTGTGGGTCAGCTCAAGCAGCTGCTCGCGGCTCAGTACCCGGCGGGCATTCTGGGTAAGCGCCAGCAGCAGGCCGTATTCACCCTGGGTCAACGGTACGGGGTTACGCTGCGGATCGATCAGTTCGCAGCGGGTGGTATCCAGCGTCCAGCCATTAAAAGCAATGCCCGCCACTCGTGGCGCGGGCGTGTCGGCCGCCAGCGCTCCGGTACGCCTGAGCACGGCTTTAACCCGGGCGACCACCACACGCGGATTAAACGGTTTGCCAATGTAGTCGTCGGCACCCATCTCCAGCCCTACCACCACGTCAGACTCACTCCCCAGCCCGGTAAGCATCACTACCGGCAGATCCGGGCGTTGCTTTTGCAACTGCAGCAGGACCTGCAGGCCGTTGATATCCGGCAGCATCATGTCCAGCAGGACCAGGGCAATTCCCGGTTCCTGATGAACCCGGTTCAGTGCGTCCTGTCCGTTATGGCAGACGAGCACCGTAAAGACGTGCTCGCTGAGCACATCCTGCAGCAGCTCGCACACTGCCGTATCGTCATCAACCACCAGAATCGCCGGTTTCATCGCATGCTTCCGTCAGGGGATTATGTTAAGTCTGAACTATTCTGCCGTCGGCTCCAGCCAAATGGATTTTTACGTGACGGAATTACAACCCATGTCACATCCGCTGCCTTTTCGACACGTCAATTTTGACGATTGCCTGCTTTTCGTCAGGGTTTTGCCAGGAAAACACCCGTAAAGTCGAGTGATACCCACACTAAAAACATGGCATAAAAGCTGCATTATGGCTGCGAAATGATTAACTGGAGCAGACTGATGAAAAAAGTCGTCACGGTTTGCCCTTATTGTGCCTCAGGTTGCAAGATCCACCTGGTGGTCGATAACGGCAAAATCGTCCGGGCGGAGGCCGCACAGGGGAAAACCAACCAGGGCACGCTGTGCCTGAAAGGGTACTACGGCTGGGATTTTATTAACGATACCCAAATTCTCACCCCGCGCCTGAAAACCCCCATGATCCGCCGTGAACGCGGTGGCAAGTTGGAAGCCGTCTCGTGGAACGAGGCGCTGGACTACGTCGCCACCCGCCTGAGCGCCATTAAGGCTAAATATGGCCCGGATGCGATCCAGACCACCGGGTCATCACGCGGGACGGGTAACGAAACCAACTATGTAATGCAAAAATTCGCGCGCGCCGTTATTGGAACCAATAACGTCGACTGCTGCGCTCGCGTCTGACACGGCCCATCGGTTGCAGGTCTGCACCAGTCGGTCGGAAACGGCGCAATGAGTAATGCAATTAACGAGATAGACAACACCGATCTCGTCTTTATCTTCGGCTATAACCCGGCGGATTCTCACCCGATTGTCGCGAACCACGTTATTCGCGCCAAACAGAACGGGGCGAAAATCATCGTCTGCGATCCGCGCAAAATCGAAACGGCTCGTATTGCAGATATGCACATCGCGTTGAAAAACGGCTCGAACATCGCGCTGTTGAACGCCATGGGGCACGTCATTATTGAGGAGAACCTCTACGACCAGGCGTTCGTCGCCACCCGTACGGAAGGTTTTGAAGAGTATCGGAAAATTATCGAAGGCTATACGCCAGAATCTGTCGAAGCGATCACCGGCGTCAGCGCGCAGGAGATCCGTCAGGCAGCAAGGATGTACGCCGGAGCGAAAACCGCCGCCATTCTGTGGGGCATGGGCGTGACCCAGTTCTATCAGGGCGTGGAAACCGTGCGTTCCCTGACCAGCCTCGCCATGCTGACCGGCAACCTTGGCAAGGCACACGTCGGGGTGAACCCGGTACGCGGTCAGAACAACGTGCAGGGTGCCTGCGATATGGGTGCGCTGCCGGACACCTATCCGGGCTATCAGTACGTGAAGTTCCCGGAAAACCGCGCGAAGTTTGCCAAAGCGTGGGGCGTGGAAAGTTTGCCAGAGCACACCGGGTATCGCATCAGCGAGCTGCCGCACCGGGCGGCACATGGTGAAGTGCGGGCGGCTTACATCATGGGCGAAGATCCTCTCCAGACCGACGCCGAGCTCTCTGCAGTGCGTAAAGGGTTTGAGGATCTGGAGCTGGTGATTGTTCAGGACATCTTTATGACCAAAACCGCGGCAGCGGCGGATGTGATTTTACCGTCAACGTCCTGGGGCGAGCATGAAGGGGTTTACACGGCGGCAGACCGTGGCTTCCAGCGCTTCTTTAAAGCGGTGGAGCCGAAGTGGGATCTGAAAACCGACTGGCAAATCATCAGCGAAATTGCCACCCGCATGGGTTATCCGATGCACTACAACAACACTCAGGAGATCTGGGACGAGTTGCGGCATCTGTGTCCGGACTTCTACGGTGCAACCTATGAAAAAATGGGTGAACTGGGGTATATCCAGTGGCCGTGCCGGGATGAGTCTGAGGCCGACCAGGGCACGTCGTATCTCTTTAAAGAGAAATTCGACACCCCAAATGGGCTGGCACAGTTCTTCACCTGCGACTGGGTTGCCCCCATTGATAAACTCACTGATGAGTATCCAATGGTGCTTTCCACCGTGCGTGAAGTGGGCCACTACTCCTGTCGTTCGATGACCGGCAACTGCGCGGCGCTGGCAGCGCTGGCGGATGAGCCAGGTTATGCACAGATCAACACCGCCGACGCTGAACGTCTTGGCATTGAAGACGAAGCGCTGGTATGGGTGAACTCGCGTAAAGGCAGGATCATTACCCGTGCGCAGGTCAGCGATCGTCCCAACAAAGGGGCGGTGTACATGACCTACCAGTGGTGGATTGGCGCCTGTAACGAACTGGTGACGGAGAACTTAAGCCCGATAACCAAAACGCCGGAGTATAAGTACTGCGCCGTATGTACTGCACCCATTTTGTTGGACGATGAAATGGAATAGTCCCTGATATGTCAAAGCCAAAATACCCCTTCGAAAAGCGCCTTGAAGTCGTGAATCACT
>NZ_JBLKBZ010000042.1:0-12748 GCF_047530935.1 Enterobacter sp. 03-F-07-AD-ECC
GGAATAAAATCCCATTCAGACGCCGGATAGATTCAAGCAAGCCAACTTGTCGTCAAAATCGGTGTTGCAAAAACGGGAGTGACCATAGATTCCGTTTTCTGAGACGACCCCGATCAGTATTACGTTATCCCACTCCAGCCCCTTGGAACCATGCAGTGTGGAAAGGATGAAGGGATCGCAGTCAGTAGCAGCCTCGCCTGGATTCAAGATAAGGTTTAAAAACGTGCGGGAATCGATCTTACTGGAGTCAAGTAGCTCCCCGATCCTCACGACCCCTCGTTGCTGGTCGTTCGATCCAGTGCGAGTTACACCCTCAGAGCCAACACTATCAATGAAACCCTCCATACTCAGGCGTCGTAACACATCGATAGCAGGCGTTTCCTCTCCGTCTTTCTGGCAGATAGTGGCGAGCCTGCCCAGCCGATCTTTTTGGTATTGTGCGCCCTCGAATAACTGACCTAGAGCAGACCATAGGTCGGCGTGCGGAGCCATCAATCCACTGAGCGCCGCTTTGAATTGCCCTTTCTGCCATCTAAAACCAGCCTCCTTCAGAAAGCCGTAAACAATCGCTTGTTTGTTGGGATGGTTTTCCAGTAGCCGCAGATCGCCGTACACAGACAGCAAGACGCCAACTACCAGTATCCCGATTTCGGTGCGGGTGTGTAATGCGCTTGAACCATTGAGGTAGCGATAAGGTAGCCCACACAGGCGTAAAGCAATTTCCGCCTCAGCAAGGTTCGCCTTAGTGCGGGACAATATGGCTTGTGTTCCACTGCTCACCGAGAGGTTTGATAGCACCTTGGATAGGCAGTTATCAAAGTGCAATCTGACCTCTGTTTTGGGGGTGCTAGGATGACTGACACAAAGCTTGGTCAGCTTTGTAGAGTTGCGCCGAATTACCGAGTTAGCCATCAAGGAAAGCTCATGGCCAAATCTGAACGTGCATGACAGTTGAAACACCTTCGTATTCGGGTAGTGCCTTTCAAACAGTCCGCCGATAAAGTCTGGTCGAGCACCACGCCACTCATAAATACACTGGTTAACATCACCAACAGCCATAACCGACGTATCCGACTTAGATAGCAAGCGGGTCATGTCATGCTGTATCAGGTTAACGTCCTGATATTCATCAACAATGATGTGCTTGAAGTGGGCACCAAGGCTGCTGTCATTACGCAACAGTGCGACAGCCTCAATCAAACAGTCATCAAAGGTTCGCAGACTGTTTTCCTCCAGCAGCTCACAATAGCGGCCATAGGCGTGAATAAACTCCCGTTTGATGTTGCTGAACGTTGGATCATTGGCAGCATCAACAGGAGTTACGGCCGCCGCCCGGCAGCGAGCAATAAACAGCTCGAAGTTTTCAATTTCATTGGGGTCAATATAATTCGCCTCATGGTCAAAGCCATAGCGGTAGGCTTGCTTTACCAGTTGCTCATAGCGGTAGTCGCTTGGAGTAATGAGGTCTTTCTTCTTGATTATCTGTTGGCGTTCTCCGTAACCAACAATCTTTAAGGCCAAGCTGTGGAACGTGCGGATTTCTGGAATCACGCTCGACATCAGTGCCGTCTTCAAGTTCTCCGTGAAGCTCACCTGCGCCGACTTGTTGTACATCAGGATCAGAATGGAGCGAGGATCAGTTCCCGTCTTGACCAGCCGCTCAACGCGCTTTACAAGTGTGGTTGTTTTCCCGCTACCAGGTACGGCTTTTACCAACGCATGTCCGGTGTCATGGCTGACAATACTTTTCTGCTCCCAAGTCAGTCTTTTGGTCATGCCTTAACCTTGTAATTGGCGCACTGACGGGCCTCGGTGTAGGGAACGATCTTTGCCTTACTGTGACATTGCAGATAGCCATCCTCCCATCGGCCTGCTTGCTCGCACATAATGCAGTTGGGAAATAGTGAATGAGGATCGGCGTGACGGATAAAAGCTCGTAAGTTATCAGCCAGCTCAGCGGCCCCTAACGATCTAGGCCATGTGTTCACGTCAGAATTGATTGTTAAATCCACTTCAGCGAGCGGCATCGTTTGTTCGTTGAGTCGGCCGGAACCACTTAAACTCCAGACAGACATATCCACGTTACCTACTGAGCAGACGCCGCTACAGGTGTCCACAGATTGAAACGGGGGAAGCCAGTTGAATACTCTCAGGATCTTCTCCTTGATCGAGTAGGCCCCGGTAAGCAACATCTGAATATCAGAGGCAGATTGGACCTTAAACTCAAGAATCGGGATACCGGCTTCGATCTTGTCTTGAGAGCAGGGGTGTGTGACACAAATCTCTACGTAGCAACGCCTTTCGCCAGTCGTATCATACAACATCACGTCTGGTCGCAGCCCTGTGACCTTATCGTGTTTTTCCAGCTCTGCCTGATCGAAAAATTGAGTCAAGTTGTAGCGTGCAGGCACGGATTTTACGCACTGACGTGCTTCGTCTCTAACCAAGGCTAAACGAGAACCATTACAGGCAACCCGGCGCTCCAGCTCAAGGCTAATAGGCATTTCACGGCTGAGAGCTTGTTGGTAGCGATAGAAGAATGCTTCTTTGCCGCACTTGTGAAGATAGGTTTCAAGGGCACAGCATTCTTCCGAATGGCGAAAGTGCTTAGCGTTGAACTCGCCCATTACCGGGGTCAGGGGGCTCTTACAACCTGGGCAGGTGTAAGTATGTGAGCGCAGGGCAGCGCCAATGTGCGTGAGGGTGCCCTCGCCGTCTAGCGCGTAAGCGTATTGTATTGAGCTGGATTGAGTTGTCATGACTGCGTATCCTCCCAAAAAAATCCAGCTAAGAACAGACCTTACGGCAGGCAAATGGTAAGTAGTGCTTCTTGAAGCAGTCGAGTGTACAGCGGCTCAGTGAAAAAGCTAATCGCCCGCTCAACAACCTAGTGATACTGGTGCAGATTCGACAATGAGTTAATGCCCGGAGAGCATCTGCAAGACTTCTAGCTGGAAGGCATTCCAACCAGCCCTCGCTTCTGAAAAGCCGTCAGGAAACGGTAAAATCCAACCAAGTGAGCAACTTCACTTGATCAAAGATCTAAGGCTAGAATGATGGAATTCCAACCTTAGTTTGCAAATAGCCTAAACATATAACTTCCTCTGAGGATTTAAAAGAATTCTCAGATGTCTTGAAAGCTACTTTTTAAACTTTCTCATTCTGAGAAGCATATTTAATTTTGCTGCGTCTGCTCGTGCTGCTGCTACAGAAAGGGCTTTATGCAGTGAAACTACCACGACAAACAAACAGAACATCGACCAGAATCCATCCATTTCGTTTACCTAATCGTTGAGGTTTTTATTCGGGATATCTGGCTAAATAGGACTACACAGATACCCAGTTAAACCCCCCGCTTACATAACACTCCGGTTCCTCACCAGACGTTTTATTCTATCGCGGTCTGTGGTTATCAGAAGCTGCATAAACCGGTTATTTAGTCCGTTACGCGAAAATTATTGAGGATCCGGGCTGTTAAACTGTTCTTCCTCTTTCGCTTCCGGAGAAAAGGGGAGGTGTCACCCTGCGGCCGGGTAGTGAAAGGGATTTGACGTAATTCAGGCGAAGGGCGAACAAGACCGCAAAGGACGCCCGGGCGACCGGATACCTGCCGGGTTGTGCGAAGTAAAAACCGGAAGCAGTGATAACACAAACAGGCCCCTACAGCGTAAGGATTGTGATGGACGATAAAGAGCAATTTACGAATCTTGTGGCAAAGCATGCCTCCGGACTCACCGAAGAGCAGCTGGCCGGTTACGATGCCTGTTCCCTGGATGGTGAATGCGTCACGCCTTCATACGAGGTTTTCCGGGGGTATCGTACCCGCCATACCCTGGATGAATTTCTGGAGATGGCCATATCGCTGAATGCCATCCACCCGGATGAATATTTAACGGATATGCTGCTTAAGCCTCATGAGGTGATCGGCGCTCTGGCCGATGAAGGCGACCAGCTGAACAACGCCACCCCGGTTTATTTCTTCCCGGATACCGGCGTCTATGCAGCGGCCGTCAGTGAAACCCGGGTGCTCGATGCCTGGCTTTGCTGGCCATGCTACCCGGCGAACTGGTAACGCGGCCGTTGGAATTGCACCGGCAGGATACGAATTTAACCGACCCCGTGGCGGGAAGGTTATCACAATTGCATGTCCTCATCCCTCAAGCCCCCTGCCAGGCCCTAACGTGCTGTCAGGCTTCGCCTGATTCCCGATCTGCGCCGGTACTTCAGCCGATAACTTTTTGTTTTCTTTTTATTTTCTCCCCATTTCCTCAAAGTTCGCGGGCGGCGTGGACAGGGCACCATTGCCGCATGTGGGGTCTTAATAAGGGCAGGGTGGTCAGGTTTGCTCGATGCCGGGGGTAGGCCCTACCCTTTATGGGATGAGGACATGCAATTCACTAAATTAATCGACAGCACCGGTGGTGACTTATCTGTAACGGGTCAGTTTTGATACGGGGAATGTTTCAGGGTTAAGATCTGGAATCATAAAAATATACGCTCCCGTTCAGGACATACGACTTGAAATGGATAATGCCATTAAAGGAATTCCAGCCTTTCGTCGATAACAGTTTCTGACCATCGCCATAACCATGTCATGGAGGAGACTAACCGTGTTTCAGAGGTGAGCTGGTGCCTGGCAAAACATACAAACTCAAATATCAGGAAGCGAGTTTAGTTGTTTATAACATGCAGCCGTGTAACTGATTAGGTACCGGCAAAAGGAGGAAATAATGTTTGAAAACTACGTTTGTAAAATCTATGTAAGCAATGATCCTCATTTTAGTAGCCATCTCGAAGCAACTGCGTTTGGTTTCGATAATGGTCAGCAGCAAAAGATTCTCACCGCAGCCCATGTTGTTACCAATGCTCTTGGAAAAATTTATCCCGTCAGCAATACACTTAAACTTTACGTCAAATTTCTTAACCATCAAGGACTGGTGAACGAAGAGCCTGTTCTAGTCGATTTCATTCTCAATGAGGCTAATGACAGGGCAGACTTTAAAGACGGCATTCCGTTTGTTGACAGTGCAGAAATCGTATTACCAGCTGGAATACAACAGCCTGTAAGTAGTTACTTTAAGGTCCTGGCTCCCGCAGCTGGCATGGGTACATTGGGTGTCGGATATCCAATGAATGAGACAACAATTTCGACATTCCCTGGTGAAGTTTCAGGCATTTGGCCTTTAAATTGCTCAAATCATTCTCCCCAACATCTCACAACTCGCTTTGTAATAGCACATTTCAACACCGATGGTTGCTCTGGTGGACCCTATGTCGTCTCCGAGAATGACGAGCATTTTGTCATTGGAAGTCTGGTTGGAATAATGTCTGGAACCTGCCCAGATTCAAATCCACACATGTCTGTTCAGTCCGCTACTGATTTTTAGCAAAGTCAGTTCCAAAATGACGCTGGCACGATAGTTATTTTGGGTCTGCCCGATATGGCGTCTGCCCTTACTAACAGCAACAGCATTGAAACTGACAAACATGAACTCGAAAGTGCCACAATAGTAAGTCATGATTTCTTCATCACTTTTATGGTGCTCTTTTTCACCTATCACACAGCAAGTTATGAATACGAGGCCTGTAATGGACGCTACCGAAACTGAAGAGCTCGAAAAAATTCGCAAGAAGGCAATGGATGAAGTTACAAGTGCTCTTCAGGCGCTTGAAAATAAGTTCCCGGGTATTACTGAGGGCGCAGCAGCTTTGGCGGGGTCAGGCGTAGGCGCAGCGGCTTCCTTCGGTGCTCTCTATACGCTTGGTACAACGGGAGTGTCAGCAGCAGGCATAACCTCCGGGCTCGCTACAGCAGGGTCTATCGTCGGTGGCGGTATGGTTGCAGGCATTGCGGTATTGGCCGCACCTGTAGCTGTGTTAGGGATTGGCGGGTACGCGATAGTGAAACACAAAAAAAATGCGAAACTGACAGCCGCCCTTAGTCAGGCCATCCAAAAGCTCTACGAAGTTCAGGAAAGGTTGATGTCGAATGCGGAATATTTTAAGGCAGAAATTGCTGGCATCAAGGCAACAATCGACATGCTTACTAAGAAAGCTCCAAAAGGTAGCCTGGTCGCGGTGAGGTAAACACATGAGTCAGTCTCCTTATGATGATGAGTTCAGGGCCATCCGTTATATTCAGCTCCGTGGTCAGGATATCGCGAACGCTCACGAGACAATTAACAGTGATATAGAGAGCCTTAAGGCACAGTTGACCGGGCTAATCAGCGGCACTGAACTTGATGAAGCGGAGCATCTGGCGCTTAAAGAACATCATCTGCGAGAAATGACCCCTTCAGATACTGCCATGCATTCTACTGGTCTCAAGACTATATATAGCGAGGCTAACCAGCGTGTATGCGGTGATATTGGACTGGCCACAATACTCTCCACGGATGACTTGGCTGTTGTAGATGCCCGGATCCAGAATCATATTAAAGAATTTAATGATCGCTACGCACTCGACGCCTGGGATTATGCTATTGCCTGCGGATGCGGGCTCATAGCATCCATGCTGGATTTACTTTGCGTCAGAGCCCCGCCAAAACCTACGGTGAGCTTTACGGCAGAAGTGGATGGTATTTTCAATAAACAGGTGCAGAAAGCCTTCAATGCCATTTTGCCGGAGGACCTGAGTACAAAACTCTCAGATTTGTTCCCTATAGGGGCACCAGACAGTTCGATCAGCAGCGATTTAGTGGGTGCGGCCGGTGGCGTTTTGTCTCCCACAAATCACCGCTTAAGAGCTTTGTCACACGATCCCGTACTGGGCATTATTTTCGGTATAAAGGATATGCTGAACGGGACCTGTACGGTGGTTCAGAATGGACAGATCGTGGTTTATCCTTCCAGTAAAGGCGTTACAGACGAAACCAATATTTTCAGGCTCATCGCCAGAATGTTTGGACACCTGGCATCGGATGTTAATGCCCCCTCAGCAAAAGGAAACCGTGGCATGGGGTTACCGGCTCCTTTTATGGGGCTACTTCGTATGCTTGAGGGGATCCCTGTGGGGAGTTCTAACTTCGGCAAACAAATAGAGTACATGTATGTCAACGGGTATGACTTTCGTCAGTTTATCGTGACAAGTATTCCGATGAGCATAATGGAAGTTTTGATGCGGGTTTTCTATGTGGCGAAACAGGTATCGCTGGGAAAAGGAGCTTTTGGGGAGACCTTACTGGATACCATGCCGTTGCGGCTAAATCCACGCTTCCGGATGATGCTTGCCCTGGGTTATGGAACTTCCAGTGCTGTTAACGCAGGTAAAATGTATATCACCGGCAATATTCTCAATGCGAATTACGCCTCCTGGATGGGGTTGGCCTGGAATGGTTTTCACTCACTCAAGTGGTCCCTTTATCAGCGACACTTAAAGCTTTGGGCCGGTATTGAAAAGGCAGAACTGGAACGGCTTCAGAACAATATAGACAGCATCGAGGCATTGACCATCAGAGCAGGAAACTTGCCAGTCAAGTAACATTCACCGGAGCACCTCCGGAACCCCATAGCCCACCAGCTGCTAAAAATGTCTGCCTTTGCTTTTAATACTCTCTCTGCCTCCTCCCCGAGGCAGAGAGTAGCTCGTAGTTATTTATACAGCTCACAACAGGGCCATAAGATACTCCGCTTCTCGTTTACCGATGATCCTGATCTGTCAGCTCTCTTACCGGATGCTGTACGAGCGTAACGGCTTATTATTGATAGTTCTCTCATATCAAACCTCATAAAGATTTATGCTGCCACTTAGTAACAGCCTAAAGGTTGTACTCTCTATTTAACAGCTTTTAGGCTGTTAATTTGATATTACAGCTTTTAGGGTGTATGTTTAGAAAACAGCGTACAAGGTGTATCAGAGGAACTACTGAGGCCAGCTTATGATCAATAATGATTACCCGTTAAACACGCTCAACCAGTTGCGTCCCTTGCTCATTGGTTTTCGCAAGGCGAATGGCCTGACGCAAAAAGACCTGTCCGAAAGGTTAGGGGTCACTCAACAGACATACTCACGTCTGGAAGCCAACCCTGCCAGTGCGAGCATTGAACGGCTATTCAAGGTGTTTTCTATCCTGGGCGTAAAAATCAGCTTCTCCTCGACAACCGCCTCTTCAGAGGGGAAGCAGACGGAAGAAATGCTTAAATCAAACTCACCTGCACGACAGGAGAAATGGTAACGATATGAGCCGGAAACAGCAGCGTCTGGCAATCTGGATGAACGGAATCAAAGTCGGATACTGGGAAAAAAGTAAAGGGGTAGACAGCTTACAATACCTTCCTGACTGGAGTGCAGACGAACAGGGAAGGCCGCTGTCATTGTCCCTTCCTTTTACTCCCGGGAACCAGGTCTGGCGTGGAAATGTGGTACGTGACTATTTTGATAATTTACTCCCGGACAGCGAAGGCATACGCAGACGTCTGGCAATGCGTTACAAGGCCGATAGCCTGGAGCCTTTTGATCTTCTGACGGAGCTGGGAAAAGACTGCGTGGGCGCGATACAGCTGCTTCATGACGGAGATGAACCCACAGATTTATATTCCGTGAAGTATCACCCGCTTACTGAATCAGAAATTGCGGCAACTTTGCGTAATACCACGGAGACATTGCTACCGGGCAGGCCAGAAGATAACGACGACTTACGTTTATCTATTGCCGGTGCTCAGGAGAAAACAGCCCTACTGTGGCATGAAGATCGGTGGTGTATGCCGGAGGGTAATACACCAACGACGCATATATTCAAGCTACCGCTCGGACTTGTGGGGAACATGAAAGCCGACATGCGCTCGTCGGTTGAAAATGAATGGCTCTGCTCGGTACTTCTCGAACAGTACGGGCTCCCCGTGGCAAGAACGCAGATTGCTCACTTTGAAGATCAGAAAGCGCTGGTGGTAGAACGTTTTGACCGAAAATGGTCAGGAAACGGACAATGGATCATTCGTTTACCCCAGGAGGATATGTGTCAGGCCCTGGGCATTTCGCCATTACGAAAATATCAGGCGGACGGCGGGCCAGGTATATCGGAAATTATGGAAGTTCTGAGTAATTCAGACCGTGCTGAGCGTGACAAAGCGCAGTTTTTTATGACGCAGATAGTTTTCTGGATGATGGCCGCAACAGATGGCCACGCTAAAAATTTCAGTATTTCTATTGGGCCACAGGGACGTTATCACCTTACACCACTCTATGATGTGTTGTCGGCATGGCCGGTGATCGGTCATGGGAACAATCAGATATCCTGGCAGAAGTGCAAACTGGCGATGGCCGTACGTGGCAGTAGCAACTATTACCAGATATATCGAATACAACGACGCCACTGGATCAGGCATGGTGAGATAACCGGCCTGAGTAAACAGCAGACAGAGGCGATGATAGAGGAAATCATCGCCAGAACCCCGGGTGTCATTGAACGTGTTAGCGGGCTTCTTCCGGACCAGTTCCCCCAGCAGCTTGCGGAAAGTATTTTTGATGGAATGAGGCAGCAATGCAGGCGCCTGGCTGAGAAATGACAGCCGCAATTTATAGTGTGCATGTTTTCAGAATAGCTGATGTAAGCGTGAGGATTCAGTATGACTGAAGAACAAAAAAGAATAGAGCGGGCTATTGAGTTGGCTTGTCGTTACGGCGGAACCGATGAAATGCATCATCTGCAATGGGTCGTGGATCAGATGGTAAGAGAACTTGCTGGAGAACGTTATGCACAGATTGTAGCAGATGCCACCAGCGGAGAAGATGGGCCTGATACTTACAAATGGAGTGTTGGGATCGCGCCTTAGCATCTGTCAGTCTGGGGATGAAAACGTACTTAACATCCAGCGAATTCCCAGACTTCACATTAAGACTAGAGTAACGGCCGCAATCACGTGAGAGAAAAAAATGGCAATTTTAGCAATCATTGCAGTTATCGCCCTGGGTGGGTACGCCTGCGGGTTTATTAAAGCCCGTGAGCTGAGCGCTTTGCGTAAAGAAATGAAACTATACGTGGATCGCATGGAAGCGGCGGAGCTGGACTTACACGCAATCAGAAGTGTAGCGGAGCACCGGTTGCACGGTGCAGGTAAACAGTTTGCCGACCTTTACAGCCGTATCGACGGTGCAACTGTGACGCTGACACCCGAAGATCAGCTGTTACTGGCAACGATGCCATTTAATATTCAGGATGTAGAAGACATCGTAAACGAGCGCGGTCCAAAGACAATTAGCGGCCGTCCATTCTGGGAAGTTGAGCCAGGCCCGCATGACTATGAATATGGCCCGCAATATCCGTATTTCCCAGACCAGCGCTAGGAAGAGATCAAGATGAGAGAGCCAAGACCCCGCCATACCTTGCAGGTCATTCGAGTGCCTTCTCTGGAGGTTCAGGATCTGGGGCTGACCAGCTTTGATAGCTGGCTTGACGAGAACGGTTATGACAAAACGAATGCCAGAAATAACCGTACCATCTGGGCGAGAGAAGGCGGATGGCATCTGAAACGTTGCAGAAATCTGGAAACTGGCACGGACGATTTCTGGTTTATCGCTTTCGATGGTAAAGGCGGAAAGATATACCCGCTGAAAACCCAAAGAGACTACCGGGCTGCATATCGTAAGCTGGAAGCAGAAGGTTATGCACCTGCGGTCATCGAGCAAATGACCACAGGCGCAGCATATAACCTGGCCTATCCACGTTCCACCCTAAAACAAGCTGAGACGGCCACCAGCGAACCAAAGCGGAAACCTGACGTAGATATCCAGGGTGAGCACTGCGAGCGCGTAGTGACGCAACGTAGTGGCGTGGCACAGGGTAAATTTAAAGCTCTGCTCATCGAGAATTTCGCGGGCCGTTGTGCGGTAACCGGTTGGGTTAATGGCGGTGTCCTGGATGCGGCACACATTGAACATGGAACCCGGTACAATCCGTCTAATGGCATCCTGATGACTCCAACAATGCATGCTCTGTTTGATGCCGATCTTATGGGCATAGATCCGGCCACCCTGACCGTTCATTTTAAGCCAGGCATTGAGCTGGGCGAGCTGTTTGAAGGCCGTAAAATCACACCGCTGGTGTACGATCTGGACTTAGAGCGGCTGGCCGTACGCTGGGCAGGATACCAGGGCCTGGCTCATGAACAATGATGGGTTACAGCCGGGATGTGTGAAAACCCGTCAGTGAAACCTGCATGCGCCATACCTTTAAATTTAAACTCAAGAGCCAGGCTCAAGATAAAACCGAAATGAAAAGGTAAAATCCGGTGCACCAGATCTCTTAGGTTTAATACCTGAGCCGGTATACTGGCAGGCGCAGGCATGTGGGTATTATCCAGTCCATACATCTCCACACAGTGTTAACCGCAACATTTAAAGTTCAATAAGGACGGTTTCAATTTTATGTATAAAACAGCATTAGTGATGATTATCGGGATCCTCGGATGCAGTAAAGCATTTGCAGCCACTGAATTACAGCTCCAGCAAAAACGCGTTATGCAGTTCTGTGCCAACGCCAGTCTTCCATTGTTAGTTGCGGGTACAACGTACGCGAATACGTCTGACAACGGGCGACCAGAAAAAGAAAGATTGGCAATCCTGAAAAATTCAGTTGCAAGCTCGACAGCTTATAAAATGGCATCTCCCGGAGTTCAGATTGCCATGATGAGCGTGGTGGAAGATATTGCCGATCCGAAAGAATTAGCTCTACATCAAAAAGAAGTTAGACGTCTTGGGGCTAGTTATCTTTCCGACAGCGGTGTTTCATGGGCTTCAAAAACTGTTTCACCATTTACAGCCTGGTGTAACTTTAACCGTTTAGAAAGTTAAGGCTGGCAAGGCGGTTCCTGTTCAGGAAAGTTACTTTCCGTGCGGGGACCGTAAGATACAGATAAAGCTTAAGGCCTTTGAATTTCTGGAAAGCATTTGAAAATTTCATTGCGCTTGTCTGATATGAAACAGCCCCTGCATTTCTGCAAAGGCTGAAAGAGTGTGTACGGACTTTGGAAGGAGTGATGATATACGCCTGAGCCATCCCATCACCGCAGACAGGGTAATTAACCCTGACTAAAGCTTTCACCTATTCCGTCGCTCGCAAGCGGCTTTCGCACACTAACGAAGGTATGGCCTTTCGTCGGTGTTAAATTTTTCAAACTTTGCTTACTTTGTCAAGGAAGGTGACCGCAGTAGTAGGCACAACTACTTTAATCTGTATGAATAATAAGGTAGAACCGGCCAGTGAATGAATGCTTTCCCTGAAATCAGGCGGACAACCTTCAGGAATATTGATAGCAAGACTGAATCTCTCGCTGCGGCGATAAACATTTCGCCATAACCCTGAACGAGAGTGGTTCATCCATCATATACAGGAGCGTTACATGCGCAAATTTAAGTACATAATCTGTCACCAGTGCGAAGGCCACGGGACCATGGAAAACCCGGCCTTTGAAAATGGATTCACCCAATCAGAAATGGCTGAGTGGGAGCCAGAAATGCGTGAAAAGTATTTTGCCGGAGCATTTGATGTTCGCTGTGACGTTTGTGCCGGTGACGGTAAGCTCAGCGTACCAAACGTAGCGGCTATGTCTTTTTCAGAACGACGGGTTCTGGCAGCACGGCGGCGTGATGAGCGTCTTCAGGCTGCTGATGAACGGCTGTCCCGCCAGGAACGAGCAATGGGGTACTGAGGTGGGCACTGTTGCAAATAGTCGGTGGTGATAAACTTATCATCCCCTTTTGCTGATGGAGCTGCACATGAACCCATTCAAAGGCCGGCATTTTCAGCGTGAC
>NZ_JBLKBZ010000043.1:0-11478 GCF_047530935.1 Enterobacter sp. 03-F-07-AD-ECC
AACCTAACGCCAACAGCCGCCCGACGGGAGATACCACCGGCTATCTGGCAAACCCGAAGGAGGTGTGAGATGGGAAGTGGATGGCATGAATGGCCGCTGGTGATCTTCACCGTTTTTGGGCAGTGCGTGGCCGGGGCGTTGCTCGTCAGCGGTCTGGCATGGATGAGGGAGAGTGACGAGGCGGTCCGAACCCGCATCGTGCGCAGCATGTTCTTTTTATGGCTGGTCATGGGCGTTGGCTTTATCGCATCGGTGATGCACCTGGGCTCCCCGCTCAGGGCGTTTAACTCCCTGAACCGTGTTGGCGCGTCGGCGCTCAGCAACGAGATCGCGGCAGGCTCGGTCTTCTTTGCCGTCGGTGGCTTCTGGTGGCTGGTGTCGGTTATCGGTAAAATGCCGCCCGCGTTGGGTAAAGTATGGATGGTGGTGAGCCAGATCCTGGGGATTGTGTTTATCTGGGCCATGACCCGCGTGTATCAGATCGCTACGGTTCCGACCTGGTACACCGGCTACACCACGCTGGCCTTTTTCCTGACGATGGTGCTGGGCGGCCCGCTGTTTGCCGCCCTGCTGCTTCGCGCCGCTGGCACCGCCTTCAGAGGCACGTGTGCCGCATCGGTGAGCGTACTGGCGCTGCTGCTGAGCGTGGCGGTGATTGTGCTGCAGAGTAACGAACTGGCGACGCTACACAGCTCCGTACAACAGGCCAGCGCCCTGCTGCCGGACTATGGCGCATGGCAAGTTGGCCGTATCATACTGGTCGCCGCCGGATTAGGCTGCTGGCTGTGCCCGCTCATCCGGCGCCAGGAGCCGAAAACCCTCGCGCTCTTTGCAGGCCTGGCGCTGGTTGTCGTGGGTGAACTGATCGGCCGCGGTCTGTTCTATGGTCTGCACATGACGGTAGGTATGGCAATTGCCGGTTAACACAGGCGCGCGGGTTCGCCCGCGCGAGCAAGGAAGGTTGTAATGAAAGATGTCTCACAGCGTGAAGCGTTCGCGTTCAGCGCCCGGGTACTGGGCGCACTGTTTTATTATTCACCCGACAGCGAGCACGTTGCGCCGCTGGTCAACGCCCTGACCGCTGGCGACTGGGTTACGGACTGGCCGCTGCCGCAGGCGGCGCTGCGGCCCATCGCCGACACCTTTACGGTATCTGCCGATGAGCCCGTCACCGACGCCTGGCAACGGCTGTTTATTGGCCCCTATGCGCTGCCCGCACCGCCGTGGGGTTCCGTATGGCTGGATCGTGAATCCGTGCTGTTTGGGGATTCAACCCTCGCCCTGCGTCAGTGGATGCGGGAAAACCAGATTGCCTTTGAGATGCAGCAGAACGAACCGGAAGATCATTTTGGTACGTTGCTGCTGCTGGCCGCGTGGCTCACTGAGAACGGACGCGAGACGGAACGCGACCAGCTTCTGGCGTGGCACCTGCTGCCGTGGAGCACCCGTTTTCTCTCCGTGTTTGTTGAAAACGCCGGGCACCCGTTCTATACCGCACTGGGAAAACTCGCGCAGCTGACGCTTGCGGACTGGCAATCTACCTTACTGATCCCGGTCGCAGAAAAACCGCTCTACCGTTAACCGCGCTGGCTTGCTCACGCATGATGAGCAAGCCAGGCTCGCCAGCCACCGAATCGCGTAATCTCCTGTGCTCCCTCTAATCCTGCCTCCTCGCAGATAAACCCGGTCAGCCAGCGCCCGTCCTGAAGTTCGACTTTTCCCAGCCCCAGCGGTGCGGGGATCCCGGCCAGAAACGATCCCACTTCGCTGTGCGGTAGCGCCCACACCTCTACGGCTATTGCGGAACCCTGTTCTGTTGCCCGCACCATGCCTGGCCGTTTGCCGTCTGCCAGGGCAAAGAGCCGATAATGCGGGGCGCTGGTGGTGGCTTCTACATACGTCGCCCCGCGCTGGCGCAGTTGATGATTCAGCGCCAGCCCGTCCAGGTGCGCGCCGCACACCACCAGATACATCCGGTCATCGGTGGCGGTCGAAACAGGTGCATCCCCTTGCATCTCGCGCCCGCCGGGCAGGGTTAACATTTGGTGACGTTGTAACGCATCGGCCAGGCTGAGCAGATACTGGTCGGTAAACGCGCGGCCAAACAGCGTTATGCCGGAAGGCAAGCCGTTGGCCATAAACCCTGCCGGGACCGCCACGGCAGCGTAATCAAGCAGGTTCATAAAGTTGGTGTAAAGCCCAAGCTCAGAGTTGCGTTTGACCGGTTCCTCCGCCAGCTCGGCCAGACTCACCGGGCGCGGATAAGTGGGAGTTAACACGCACTCAAGCCCCGCCAGTATGGCATCGCACTCGCTTTTATAGGCCTGAAGCTGGTACTGCGCTTCAAACGCCGCTACCGCACTCATGGCAGGCGCTTTTTGCAGTACATTGCGGATCACCGGCAGCACCGCGTCCGGCTGTTGCTCAATCAACGCGCCCGCCACGTGGTAGCGCTCGGCCACCCACGGGCCGTCATAGAGCAGTTTTGCTGCCGCCAGGAACGGCGAAAAGTCGATGGTCACCGGCACGCCGCCAAGGGCGATCAGCCTCTCCTTTGCGGTGTGATACAGCGCCTCGCTCTCTGCGCAGCCGAGAAACTCCAGCGTGTCCGGCACGCCAAAGCGAAAACCGGCTGCCGGTACGCCAAATGCCTGCGCTCCGTTCCAGGACGGGTTAGCACGGCTGTAGTCATCACGCGCGTCTTTCGTCGCCGTCAGCGCCAGCAGTTGGCTGGCCTCCGCTGCCGTGCTGGTGAAGAACGTTACGCAGTCCAGCGTGCGGCAGGCGGGCACCACACCCGCTGTCGAGATCAGCCCTTTGGTCGCCTTCAGCCCGACCAGATTATTGAGAGAGGCCGGAACGCGCCCGCTCCCGGCGGTATCGGTGCCCAGGGCAAAGCTCGCCAGCCCCAGCGCCACAGCCAGCGACGAGCCCGCGCTTGAGCCACCGGACGGATACTCCGGATGCACACTGTTGCGACACGCACCAAATGGTGAGCGCGTGCCGTTTAAGCCGGTCGCGAACTGGTCGAGATTGGTTTTCCCCAGCGGGACCGCCCCCAGCGCGATCAACTGCGACACTATCGTCGCATCCTGCTCTGCCCGGTACGCAAAGGCCGGACAGGCGGCGGTGGTCTCAATACCCGCCAGATCGATATTGTCTTTAATGGCAAACGGCACGCCATAGAGCGGCAACGATGCCGGATCCACGCCGTCCAGCGCGGCCAGATACGGCTCCAGCTCGTCGGGCATGAGAAGATAAATAAAGGCGTTAAATTCCGGGTTCAGCGCCAGCGCGCGCTCGCGCAGGGCAAGGATAACCGCGCGAGGACGGAGCTGACCGGAACGGTATGCCTGCGCCAGAACATCAAGGCGTAAATCAAAAAGGTGCTTCATGCTGTTTTCTCCAGGACCACCACACACTGACCCGCGCGCACCGATGAACCCGGCTGCACGCGCACCTGGCTGACCACCCCGTCCTGGGTTGCGACCAGCGGGATCTCCATCTTCATGGACTCCAGTACCACCAGCACATCGCCTTCGCGCACGGTGTTACCGACTTCAACGTTTACCTGCCACAGGTTGCCCGATACCGGGCTGTCAATCCCGGCCTGTCCGGGTGCCAGCGGCGCGTCTTCGGCGTCTGTTACCAGCACCTCGCTGCTGTCAAAATGGGCCTGACCGTTGGCGGCCCAACGCTCACGCTCGGCGTCAAACGCGGCCTGCTGATGCGCGCGGAACGCCTCAATCTCCGGCGCCTCGTAGGCCAGGAATTGCTGATACTCCGCCAGCTTCAGCGTGGTGTGTTCGATGCGCAGCGGATAACGCCCCAGCGGGAAATCCCGGCGGATGGTGAGCAACTCTTCGGCTGAGACCGGATAAAAGCGGATCTGGTCGAAGAAGCGCAGTAGCCAGGGCTTGCCGCCAAAATCCTCCACGGCGTGATAGCGATTCCACATCTGCAGCGTGCGTCCGACAAACTGATACCCGCCCGGCCCCTCCATGCCATAGACGCAAAGGTAGGCCCCGCCAATACCCACCGAGTTTTCCGCCGTCCAGGTGCGTGCCGGGTTGTATTTGGTGGTCACCAGACGATGACGCGGATCGAGCGGTGTCGCGACCGGCGCGCCCAGGTAGACATCTCCCAGCCCCATCACCAGATAGCGGGCGTCGAACACCGTTTTATAGACCTCATCGATATTCGCCAGATCGTTGATACGACGGATAAACTCCAGGTTGCTCGGACACCATGGCGCATCCCGGCGCACGGTGGTCATGTATTTATCGATAGCCTTCTGGCACGCGGGATCGTCCCAGGAGAGCGGCAGCCAGACCACGCGCGACGGCACGTCCAGCGACGCCTGCCCGCATACGTCCTGCCACAGCCCGGCCACCGTCTCCAGCAGCGCTTCCAGACTCAGCGTTTCCGGCTGATAGTGAATCTGCAGGGAGCGGATCCCCGGCGTGAGGTCGATAATCCCCGTCAGCGCGCGCGTTTCCAGCGCCTGCATCAGAGCGTGGGCACGAAAACGCAACACCAGATCCAGTTCGGGCTCGCCTATCTCCAGCAGCAGATGGGTATCGCCGGATAACCTCGCCACCAGCCGTTTATCGTCCTCCCCCACCTCCAGCACCACCGGCGAGCTCAGCCCGACAGGTTGCCACGGCATGACCTGCGGCGTCAGGCTGGCGATTTGCGCCGCCTGCCCCTGCGCCAGCCGTCGGGCGGTGGAAACGTCCACCGGCATAAAGCGCACTTTATCGCCCGCTTTCAGCTGGCCAACCGCGTGTAGATCCGCCTCGATGACGGTGACCGGGCAGACAAATCCCCCCAGACTTGGGCCGTCGGGGCCGAGGATCACCGGCATATCGCCGGTGAAATCCACCGCGCCAATGGCGTACGGGTTGTCGTGGATGTTCGACGGGTGCAGCCCCGCTTCGCCGCCGCTGTCGCGTACCCATTCCGGTTTCGGGCCGATCAGACGCACGCCCGTCCGGCTGGAGTTAAAATGTACCTCCCACTCGGTAGCAAAAAAGGCCGCCATATAGCCCGGCGTAAAATACTCCGGCGCACCATGCGGACCGTAAATCACCCGCAGCTCACGCACCCCATCCAGGCTGGTGCGCAGGGCCTGCGGCAGCTCCCCGTCCGCGACAGGTTCGGTCAATGGGGACAGATGCAGCACGTCACCTGTGCGCAGTGCTCGTCCGGCGTGACCGCCAAACTGCCCGAGGGTAAAGGTGCTTTTGCTGCCCAGATAATCCGGCACCTCAAACCCGCCGCGCAGGCAGAGATAGCTGCGCACGCCGTCACCCTGAATATCGCCCATACGCAGCGTGCTTCCCGCCCGGACGCGGAAAACGCGGTTGTTTGCCAGCGGCACGCCGTCCAGCGTCAGCGCAATGGCTGCGCCGGTCACCGCCAGCTGCGCGTCGCAGTTGAATTTCAGCGTCGGGCCGCTGAGGGTGATCTCCAGCGCGGCGGCCCCCTCCTCATTGCCCAGCAGACGGTTGCCGAGACGCAGCGCCAGGCTGTCCATCGGCCCGGAGGGCGGCACCCCGACGGCCCAGTAGCCCGTGCGCCCCGGATAATCCTGCACCGTGGTTTGCGTCCCGGCGCTGAGCACCTCCAGCGTGAAGGCCTGATAGTCCAGCGTCTCTAAACAGCGGGTCCACGGCTCGCCACGGGCGAACGGCGGGAAGGTTAAAATCTGCTGCAAATAGCTGCGGTTGGTTTCCACGCCGTAGAGACGCGTCTCTCCCAGCGCGGTGTGCAGGACGCGGATCGCCGCCTCGCGCGTGGGCTGCCAGGCGATGATTTTGGCCAGCATCGGGTCAAAAAACGGCGGTACGTCGCAGCCGGACTCCATCCAGCTGTCGATGCGCAATGTGCGACGGTCGTTTTCCGGGAACACCACTTCGGTGAGTAGCCCTGGCGACGGCTGGAACTGACGGCCCGGATCTTCGGCGTAGACCCGCGCCTGAATGGCGTGTCCTTGTGGTTGCAGGCTGGCGCGCAGCTCCGCCAGCGGCGGCAGCGTTCCGGCCGCCAGGTCAATCATCCAGCGAACCAGGTCAACACCCCACACCTGCTCGGTGACGCCGTGCTCTACCTGCAGACGGGTGTTCACTTCAAGGAAGTAAAAGCGGGCCGTGTCGCTGTCGTAGACAAACTCCACGGTACCCGCGCTGCGGTAGTTGACCGCCTGGCCGAGTTTTATCGCCGCCTCGCACAGCGCGGTCTCCATGCCGTCCGGCAAGTTAGGCGCGGGCGTCTCTTCCAGCACCTTCTGGTTACGCCGCTGTACCGAGCAGTCGCGCACGCCGAGGGCAATCACCTCGCCTTTGCCGTCACCAAACAGCTGGACTTCCAGGTGACGCGCCCGCTCAATGTATTTTTCGATAAACACGCCCGCGTCGCTAAAGTTATTCTTGCCCAGGCGCACCACGGCATCGAAGGCGTCGCGCAGCTCTTCCGCGTGGTAACAGACGCGCATGCCGATCCCGCCGCCGCCCGCGGTGCTTTTCAGCATTACCGGGTAGCCCACTACCGCCGCAGCGTGAACGGCCTCATCGACGTTAGCCAGCAGCCCGGTGCCTTCGAGCATCGGCACGCCGTGCGCTTTCGCCAGCGCGCGGGCGGTATGTTTCAGGCCAAACAGGCGCAATTGTTCCGGCGTGGGGCCGACAAACGCAATGCCTGCGGCTTCGCAGGCTTCGGCAAATGCGGCGTTTTCCGACAGAAAACCGTAGCCCGGATGAATGGCCTGCGCACCGCTGGCTCTGGCGGCCGCGATGATCTTTTCGCTCACCAGATAGGTGTTCGCCGCCGGGCCTTCGCCCAGGCTCAACGCCTCATCCGCTTCCCGGATATGCAGGCTGCTGAGATCGGCTTCGGAATAGACCGCCACGCCGCGGATCTTCATGGCGCGCAGGGTGCGCAGAATGCGGCAGGCAATCGCCCCGCGATTTGCAATCAGGAGTGTCGTCAACATAGGTCAGACTCAATCGTGGCGGGTCGTCCCGCCGAAAATCGGCTCACCCATGGTCGTCCATGGGGAAAAAGCGGTTACGGCAGAATGCGTCCGGCGCGGACTGCAAACAAGCGATAAATGGCCTGGCGCAGGCGCTGCCAGCGGGTGGGTGTCAGTTCCATACCAGCACCTCTGCTGGCGTTGGATTCCAGCCGTTGCACGGGTTGTTAAGCTGCGGACAGTTGGAGATCAGCACGATGACGTTGCACTCGGCGCGCAACTCGACATATTTCCCCGGCGCGGAGATACCGTCCTCAAAGGTCAGCCCGCCCTGCGGAGTCACCGGCACGTTCATGAAGAAGTTAATATTGGCGGCAATATCGCGCTTTTGCAGGCGGCCATCGTGCAGGCAGGCGCAGAGAAAGTTATCCCGGCAGCTGTGCATATGGCGTTTATCGAGAGCATAACGCACGGTGTTGCTCTCCTGCGCGCAGGCGCCACCGAGGGTATCGTGACGCCCGCAGGTATCTGCCACGATGGTCAGCAGCGGGTTACCGAGGTTGGAGTACAGCACGCTGCCGTGGGTGAGATAAGCGTTGTTCTGGCGGCGCAGCGTGCGCTGTGCGTCGTAGCGCTCACGCGGGTTGTCCGCATTGTAAAACAGCGTGTCCACCGCCTGGTTGCCCTCCAGGTCGAGCAGGCGTAGCGTCTGGCCTTTCTTCACTTCAAACAGATACGGTTCCCCCGCTGGGATAACGTGGCGGAAGCTGGCATGCTGGGGATGTTTTTCGCTGGCAACGGTCATACACGGCTCCTTACAGGGCGAAACGTTGAGTGTTAGTGATGGCGCGTTCGTTTTCCGGGCGCGTCAGGAGGGCGTTAATCGCCCCCTCTTCATCCTCCGCCTGCCGCCAGCTCAGCTGTACCGGGCGCGGGGCGTACTCCCGGGAGAGATCCATCGGGTGCGGTAGCGCGGTCATGACAATCAGCGTGTCCATCGGCGCGAACAGCTCAACGTAGCTGCCCGGCTGCGAATGTCCGCTGTGGAAGCGGAACTGGCCGTTGTCCTCCACGGTGACCTTGCTGAAGAAATTGACCACCATCAGCAGATCTTCCAGGTTGAGATCCCACTTGCCCATCTCCACCAGCAGGTTGTCCGTACCGTTACGGTAGAAACCGTTGCGCAGCTCCTGATAACGCCCCTGACCGTATTTTTCCGCCACTTCGGCGGCATTCAGCACGCCGCCAAACGGGTCGTGCCAGCCGCAGGTGTCGGCGGTAATGCCCGCCAGTACGCGGCCCATGTCGGAGTAAAAGCAGTGTCCGGCGGTCAGGCGCGCGGTGTGCTGGCCTTTCAGCGTGTCGGGCAGGTTCAGCCGCTCGCTTTTCTCGTGCGGGTTGAGCATCAGCAGGCTGACGTTGGCACCGCCTTGCGTATCTGTCATGCGCAGGATCTGCCCGCGCTTCAGGGCAAACGAGAGGTGTCCCCCGCCGGGAAGCGTCTCTTCACGTAAAATCGTCATGGTATTCACTGTTACCCCCTTAAGGCATAAACGT
Source organism: Enterobacter sp. 03-F-07-AD-ECC (assembly GCF_047530935.1). Classification (NCBI taxonomy): domain Bacteria; kingdom Pseudomonadati; phylum Pseudomonadota; class Gammaproteobacteria; order Enterobacterales; family Enterobacteriaceae; genus Enterobacter; species Enterobacter sp. 03-F-07-AD-ECC. The sequence continues at coordinate 8,531 of NZ_JBLKBZ010000043.1, forward strand.
TGTCGGGCGTGGTTCCGCTCAGAGCGGAGAGCCGCGTCTCGTTGAGCGGAATGTCGTAGGTAATGCGCGCGCCGTAGGCATTCGGTGCCTGCGGGTCGAGGCGCACTTTGTCAAACACCAGCAGCCGGGTGCCGAGGTTGAAGCCTTCAGACAAATCGTGGGTGACCATAAAGACGGTCATGCGGGTTTCGCCCCACAGCTGCAGCAACAGGGCGTGCATATCTTTTCTAATCCCCGGATCCAGCGCGCCAAACGGCTCATCGAGCAACAGCACGCGCGGCTGCATGATGAATGCCTGAGCAATGGCCAGGCGCTGCTGCATGCCGCCGGAGAGCTGGGCGGGATATTTATCCAGCGCGTGCCCGAGGCCGACTTTTTCCAGCATCTCCGCCGACCGTTCACGCACGGCGCGTTTTTTGCCCCCAAACAGCCGCCCGAACAGCGGCGATTGCGGCAGTTCAAGACCGATGGCGACGTTATCCAGCACGCTGAGGTGCGGGAAAACGGAGTAGCGCTGAAACACCACACCGCGGCTGCTGTCCGGCTCGGCGCGCAGCGGTTTGCCATCGAGGGTGATCACTCCCCGGCTGGGCGCTTCCTGACCAAGCAGCAGACGCAGGAAGGTAGATTTTCCGCAGCCGGACGCCCCCACCATTGAGCAGAACTCGCCCTCTTTCACCTGCAGGTTCAGGCGTTCCAGCACCACATGGTCGCCGTACTCCTGCCAGATATTGTTGATGGTGATAAAGCTCATGCCTTCCCTCCTTCCGCCCAGGGAAAACAGGTTTTATGCAACTGACGCAGGGCAAGATCCATCAGCCACGCCAGCAGGGTGATCCACAGGACGTACGGGATAATCACATCCATCGCCATGTAGCGCCGTACGAGGAAAATGCGGTATCCCAGCCCGGCGGTAGAGGAGATAGCCTCCGCCGAGATAAGAAACAGCCATGCCGACCCGAGCAGCAGGCGCAGCGAGGTCAGCAGCCTGGAGAGCAGCTGCGGAAGCACCACGCGCAGCACCAGCGTCCAGCTACTGGCCCCCAGCGTCTGGGCTTTGATGAGGATCTCCGGTGGGATTTCACAGGCGCGGTGCTCCAGATCGCGCGCCAGCATCGGGGTGATGCCGATGACAATCAGCATCACCTTCGACAGCTCATCCAGCCCGAAAACGATAAACAGCACCGGGAGTATTGCCAGCGGCGGGATCATCGACAGCACCGTCATCAGCGGCGAGAGCGATGCACGCCACAGCGGAAACACGCCCGAGGTAACGCCAATGCACAGGCCGATCAGTGAGGCGATCGCCAGCCCCGCCAGCAGACGCGCGAGGCTCACCAGGGTATCGACCCAGAACAGGTATTCACCGCTGCGTTTATCCGGGGTCAACGCCATCCGGGATAACGCGTCCAGCATTTGCTGCAGGCCGGGCAGCAGCTTGTCCTGCGGGTTGGCCTCCAGCCTGACCGCCGAGCCAAAAAAGTAGGCAGCCAGCAGCAGGACAAAAGGCAGCATCACGAGCATCAGCCGCATGCCGGGTGTGGGATGGCGATTAATTTGTCGCATGGAGACTCCGTCCGTTATCACAGCGTGCCGGCAGCGGCCATTTTCACGAAGCTGTCGTCAAAGCGCAGTTTCACGTTGCTGGCATCGCCCACCGTGACATTGCCCGGGAAGCGCATACCGATAAAATCGGCGCTCTGCGCGCCCTCGCCCAGCAGCCCTTTGTCGAAGGAGAACGACGCCACGCGCTGCATGGTTTTCGCCAGATCCGGCGACGTGACAAACGCCATGTTGTCCTGCGGGGTATAGAACAGATGGGTGGTTTTGAGCTGCGCCTGATACCCGGCGAGATCGGTCCCGGAGGCGGCGGCCATCGCATTCAGCGCGCCGGCATCCTGCGCTTTCATCAGCCCCATCATCTCGTACCATGCGCCAGTGAGTGCTTTGCCCAACGCCGGGTTGTCTTTCAGGGTCTCGGTGTTGACCACCATCATGTCGATAAGCTCACCCGGTACCTGCGAGGAGCTGAACACTTCGGTGGTGTTTGGCGTGCCTTTGATGACGGAAAGCTGCGGGTTCCACGCCACCGCAGCCTGCACACTGGCGGTCCCGAACGCAGAGACGATATCTGCGTCCGAGGTATTCACCACGGTGACGTCTTTCTCTGCGAGCCCGGCTTTTTCCAGACCGCGCACCAGCAGATAGTGGGACACGGAGAGCTCAGGCAGGTAGACCTTCATCCCTTTCAGATCTTTCAGGGTTTTGCCCTTACCTTTCATCACTACCCCGTCGTTGCCTTCCGAGTAGCTACCGAGGATCAGCGCCGTGGTGTCCACCCCGCCTGCGGCCGGTATGGTCAGCGCATCCATATTGGTCATGGTGCAGCCGTCAAACTGCCCTGCGGTGTACTGGTTGATGGATTCGATATAGTCGTTGAGCTGCACAACGTTGATTTTGATGCCGTATTTGCTGGCCCATTTATCGATGATTTTGCTACTGCTGATGGTGCCCCAGGGCATCCACCCGGCGTAGATGGTCCAGCAGACGTTGAACTCTTTTTTCACAGCGGCGAACGTGGGGAGACTGACCAGCATTGCCAGCGACAGTACAAGAGAGCGGAGTAATGGCGTTTTTTTCATGCTTGACCTCTGAGTGGCACAAAATTAGGGGGCAGCGCGACACCGTCTGGTGCTGCTGTCTCCCGGGCTTTTGTCCCGCCGTGTAACCTCTCAGAGGTCGCCAGCTCTTGGACCAGCCATCCACCGTGGTGAACCGGAACCCTAGCCAGCTATTGTTCAAATTGTGGTGTGCTGCCCTTTCACGGTTGATTAAGCAAGGGGTGTGCCAGGATGGTTTTGCTTTGTTTTTTAGTAGGTTGTGGATTGCTGCGGGTTGGGTTTCACTGTTTTGGGGAGCGGGTTTGGGGGGTGTGCACTGCGGTGGGG
>NZ_JBLKBZ010000044.1:0-7553 GCF_047530935.1 Enterobacter sp. 03-F-07-AD-ECC
TTACGGTAAACAGCCTTCCCGCGACGATCCTGGCAATGAATATGGAAAGAGTTTTTACCCAGATCGATACCAATGAGCGCAATGTTTTCCATGATAGTTGTCATTTTCAGAAGACGACTGCACCAATTGACGGGGCGTAACGCCAGATGTGCAGGCGACTCCTGACAACGCAATATCAGAAGTCATCTGCACCAATCTCGACTATGCTCAATACTCGTGTGCACCAAAGCGAGGTGTGAGCATGGCGTCAGACACATCATTGATTGCCGAGCAAGGCGTGGCCACCCTGCCCGATGCGGCTTGGGCGCAGGCCCGGCAACGGGCGGAAATCATCGGGCCGCTGGCAGCGCTTGATGTGGTCGGGCATGAAGCCGCCGATGCCGCTGCTCACGCGCTTGGCCTGTCCAGGCGGCAGGTGTATGTCCTAATCCGCCGTGCCCGGCAAGGTGCTGGGCTTGTGACGGACCTGGCTCGCAGCCGATCCGGCGGCGGAAAAGGCAAGGGACGCTTGCCGGAATCAGTTGAGCGCATCATCCGCGAGTTGCTGCAAAAGCGCTTCCTGACCAAGCAGAAGCGTAGCCTGGCAGCGTTCCACCGCGAGGTCGCGCAGGCTTGCAAAGCGCAAAAGCTGCGGGCGCCGGCGCGCAACACCGTGGCTCTGCGGATCGCCGGCCTCGATCCGCTCAAGGCCACTCGCCGCCGGGAAGGTCAGGATGCGTCCCGCAGCCTGCAAGGTGTCGGTGGTGAGCCTCCCGCCGTGACCGCGCCACTGGAACAAGTGCAGATTGATCACACGGTCATCGACCTGATCGTGGTGGACGAGCGCGACCGGCAACCGATTGGCCGTCCGTATCTGACCATCGCCATCGACGTGTTTACCCGCTGCGTGCTCGGCATGGTCGTCACGCTGGAAGCGCCGTCATCTGTTTCGGTCGGCCTGTGCCTTGTGCATGTCGCCTGCGACAAGCGTCCCTGGCTGGAGGGTCTGAACATAGAAATGGAGTGGCCGATGAGCGGCAAGCCCAGGCTGCTCTACCTGGACAACGCGGCCGAGTTCAAGAGCGAAGCGCTACGCCGAGGCTGCGAGCAGCATGGCATCCGGCTTGACTATCGCCCGCTCGGGCAGCCGCACTACGGCGGCATCGTGGAACGGATCATCGGCACGGCGATGCAGATGATCCACGACGAATTGCCAGGGACGACCTTCTCCAACCCTGACCAGCGCGGCGACTACGATTCCGAAAACAAGGCCGCCCTGACGCTGCGTGAGCTGGAGCGCTGGCTCACATTGGCGGTCGGCACCTACCACGGCTCCGTGCACAACGGCCTGCTCCAGCCGCCGGCAGCGCGCTGGGCCGAAGCTATCGCGCGGACCGGCGTGCCAACCGTCATCACTCGCACCACGGCTTTTCTGGTCGATTTTCTGCCCATCATCCGCCGCACGCTGACCCGCACCGGCTTCGTCATCGACCACATCCATTACTACGCCGATGCGCTCAAGCCGTGGATAGCTCGGCGCGACCGCTTGCCTGCGTTCCTGATCCGGCGCGACCCGCGCGACATCAGCCGCATTTGGGTGCTGGAGCCGGAGGGGCAGCACTATCTGGAAATTCCATACCGCACCTTGTCGCACCCGGCTGTCACCCTCTGGGAACAACGACAGGCGCTGGCGAAATTGCGGCAGCAAGGGCGCGAACAGGTGGATGAGTCGGCGCTGTTTCGCATGATCGGCCAGATGCGCGAAATCGTGTCCACCGCGCAGAAAGCTACGCGCAAGGCGCGGCGCGACGCGGATCGACGCCAGCATCTCAAGGCAACGGCAGTTCTTTTCAAAACCACGCCACCACCGGACGCGGACATGGCTGACCCGCAGGCAGACAACCAGCCACCTGCCAAACCGTTCGACCAGATTGAGGAGTGGTAGCCGTGGAAGAATATCCCATCATCGACTTGTCCCACCTGATGCCGGTGGCCCAGGGCTTGGCCCGTCTTCCGGCGGACGAACGCATCCATCGCCTTCGCGCTGACCGCTGGATCGGCTATCCGCGAGCAGTCGAGGCGCTGAATCGGCTGGAAGCCCTGTATGCGTGGCCGAACAAACAACGCATGCCCAACCTGCTGTTGGTCGGTCCAACCAACAACGGCAAGTCGATGATCGTCGAGAAATTCCGCCGCACCCACCCGGCCAGCTCCGACGCCGACCAGGAGCACATTCCGGTACTGGTCGTGCAGATGCCATCCGAACCGTCGGTAATCCGCTTCTACGTCGCGCTACTTGCCGCGATGGGCGCGCCATTGCGCCCGCGCCCACGGCTGCCGGAAATGGAGCAATTGGCGCTGGCACTGCTACGCAAGGTCGGCGTGCGCATGCTGGTGATCGACGAATTGCACAACGTCCTGGCCGGCAACAGCGTCAACCGCCGGGAATTCCTCAACCTGCTGCGTTTCCTCGGCAACGAGCTGCGCATCCCGCTGGTCGGGGTCGGCACACGCGATGCCTACTTGGCGATCCGCTCGGACGACCAGTTGGAAAACCGCTTCGAGCCGATGATGCTGCCGGTGTGGGAGGCCAACGACGATTGCTGCTCACTGCTGGCCAGCTTCGCGGCTTCGCTCCCGCTGCGGCGACCCTCGTCGATTGCCACGCTGGATATGGCCCGCTACCTGCTCACGCGCAGCGAGGGCACCATCGGCGAGCTGGCGCACCTGTTGATGGCGGCGGCCGTCGCTGCCGTGGAGAGCGGTGAGGAAGCGATCAACCATCGCACGCTCAGCATGGCCGATTACACCGGTCCCAGCGAGCGGCGGCGGCAATTCGAGCGGGAACTGATGTGAAGCCAGCGCCACACTGGCCACTGCATCCGGCTCCCAGGGAAGGCGAAGCCTTGTCTTCGTGGCTCAACCGCGTGGCCCTTTGCTATCACATGGAGGTGTCCGAGCTGCTGGAGCACGATCTTGGTCACGGCCAGGTTGATGACCTGGACACCGCGCCACCACTGGCGCTGCTGGCGATGCTCTCCCAGCGGAGCGGCATCGAGCCGGACCGGCTGCGTTGCATGAGTTTCGCCGGCTGGGTGCCTTGGCTACTGGACAGCCTTGATGATCAGATTCCAGATGCATTGGAAACCTATGCGTTCCAGCTCTCGGTGCTGCTGCCGAAACTCCGCCGTAGGACGCGATCCATCACGAGCTGGCGTGCCTGGCTGCCCAGCCAGCCGATACATCGCGCCTGCCCGCTCTGTCTGAACGATCCGGAGAACCAAGCCGTACTGCTCGCGTGGAAGCTGCCCCTGATGCTGAGCTGCCCACTGCATGGCTGCTGGCTGGAATCCTATTGGGGCGTGCCAGGGCGGTTTCTCGGCTGGGAGAACGCCGACGCCGAACCGCGCACTGCCAGCGACGCGATTGCGGCGATGGACCAGCGTACCTGGCAGGCACTGACGACCGGCCACGTGGAGTTGCCGCGCCGACGCATCCACGCCGGATTGTGGTTTAGGCTGCTACGCACGCTGCTCGATGAGCTGAACACCCCGCTTTCGACGTGCGGCACCTACGCGGGGTATCTCCGCCAAATCTGGGAATGCTGCGGGCATCCGCTGCGTGCTGGGCAAAGTCTGTGGCGACCGTATGAAACCCTGAACCCGGCAGTACGGTTGCAGATGCTGGAGGCGGCGGCAACGGCAATCAGCTTGATTGAGGTGAGGGATATAAGCCCGCCAGGCGAGCACGCAAAGCTATTCTGGTCCGAGCCCCAAACCGGGTTCACCAGTGGCCTGCCGGCGAAAGCGCCGAAGCCCGAACCCGTCGATCACTGGCAGCGTGCAATCCAGGCCATTGATGAGGCCATCATTGAAGCACGACACAACCCCGAGACGGCACGCTCGCTGTTCGCGTTGGCTTCCTATGGTCGGCGCGACCCCGCTTCCTTGGAACAGTTGCGCGCCACCTTCGCGAAGGAAGGCATCCCCCCGGAATTTCTGTCACATTATGAGCCTAGCCTACCCTTTGCATGCCTTAGACAGAATGACGGGTTAAGTGACAAATTTTGACGTGCAGAGCTTCCCGATGCAAACTGTCACATAATCGAACGTATATGTGACAGGTACAAGATGCTGATTGGCTACATGCGAGTATCGAAGGCGGATGGCTCCCAGGCGACGGACTTGCAGCGCGATGCGCTGGTCGCGGCCGGTGTTGATCCGGCGCATCTCTATGAAGACCAAGCGTCCGGAAAACGCGAGGATCGTCCCGGTCTGGCGAGCTGTCTGAAGGCACTACGGCCAGGCGACACGTTGGTCGTTTGGAAACTGGATCGGCTCGGGCGCGACCTGCGCCATCTGATCAATACCGTCCATGACCTGACCGGACGCGGCATCGGCCTCAAGGTGCTGACCGGGCACGGCGCGGCCATTGACACCACGACCGCCGCCGGCAAGCTGGTCTTCGGTATCTTCGCCGCGCTGGCCGAGTTCGAGCGCGAGTTGATCGCCGAGCGCACCGTGGCGGGCCTGGCCTCAGCACGGGCACGCGGCCGGAAAGGCGGCCGGCCGTTCAAGATGACCGCCGCCAAGCTGCGGCTGGCGATGGCGGCAATGGGGCAGTCAGAGACCAAGGTCGGCGACCTGTGCCAGGAACTTGGCATCACGCGGCAGACCCTGTATCGGCATATTTCACCCAAGGGCGAGCTACGTCCAGATGGCGAGAAGCTACTCAGCCGAATTTGATGCCGACATGAGGCGACGTAGCGAAAGCGTGGTTTGTCTCAATTTGACGGCGGCGAACCGCAAGCGTTCGGTTCGCCGCTCGTTTCGGTCGCAGTGCTGGCCCGCGCCTGGAAACGTTGATAACACTCCAGCCCGCAGAAGTGCTCGACGTACTCCGCGCCTTCCGGTGTGAAGGCGGCATCGAGCGGAATTTCCTTGCAGCACACGCAGCAACTGGTGGCGGTCGGATCATTTGCATTCATGGTGGCACCCCTCCATTGACTGACGAAGACGGCGAATGCCGCCGCCGGCATCGGCTTTGCGAACAGAAAGCCTTGCCCGCGCTCGAACGCTTGGGCCCTCCGCCGTAGTCCATCCATCCGGCCGGGAAGCGCTCATGATCTTTCCCTGAATGCCCGCAACGCCCGCGCCAGTGACAGAAGAAACAGGCCGGTCAAACCGAGCGCCGTGATGACCCAATACTCGACAAGGAATGCACCGGCGGTTGTGCCGGCCAGCACGGCAGCGAGGATGGACAGGTGGCAGGGGCAAGTCAGCACGGCCAGCGTGCCCCACAGGTAGCCGGTGAACGGTTTGTGCGTCTCGGCCGGCATGCGCTCGGGGCTGTTCATGGCAAACTCTCCGCATGCTGTGCCGGCGCGGTCGGCATGGCGGCCAACTGCACTTCCAGATTGGCCAACGCTTCGCGCCGGCGTTCGACGAACTGACGCAGCACAGCAAGCTGCGCGGCAGTTTCATCGCAGTTCGCCGCATCCAGCGCCCGGCACAGCCGCGCCAATGCGCCGAGGCCGATGCCCGCCTCGAAGGCGGCCCACACGAAGCACAGTCGCTGCAAGGCGGCGTCATCGAACAGGCCGTAGCCACCCGTGGTGCAGGCGACTGGCCGCAGCAATCCGCGCAGCAGGTAGTCGCGCACGATATGCACGCTCACCCCGGCATCAAGGGCCAGCCGGGACACCGTGTAGGCGTTCATCGAACACCTCCTTTTGGTCGGTTCACGGCAATGCATATACCGTTTCGCCGAGTTCAATCCGCGCGCTGCGAATCCGATGCCGGTGCCGTAGAACATTGGGTCGATATCCGATCACGGTGTCCTAGATGACATGGTCTGCAACAGATGTCGATTAAACTCCTGGCCCAAGCCGAAAGCCTCGTGGACACTGACGATCGCCAATCCTTCCAATCCTTGATGCTTGGAGGCCCAGTCTTCCGCCGTCGGGACAGATGCAAAGAAATGTACATGGCAACAGAAGGACTGACGAACGTCGGCTGCTTCCTGCGGCAATACCAAGGACACCGCCATGCCGGCAGGTTCGACAGCCTGTATCTCGCTGGGTGAAACCGTGAGTGAAACGGGTGCTCCGGTTGCAGCGCAATGCGATGAGACGCGAGCTGTACGGCCGATCAGCGCCGGAAATATCAAGGTGTCCAGCGCGCACCAGGCATACAGACGGCGGTCGTCAATTTCAAAGACATACGAAGTCTCGCGCAAGGTGAGGCCGTAGCCGATGATGTTCCCATCTTTGTCATATTCGGTACTGGTGGCCTGTTCGAGTACGGCGGCCACTCGCTCAGCGGGCCAGTCGAGAATCCCGGCAAGTGTCGTTCGTGAAACCGGACGCCCCTTGGCGAGTTCCCGCAGTAGCGGGACCAAGAGATCCGCAGTACCATTGGTACGATTGACCGAAGTGAGACGTTCTAAAATATATGGGGCGAGCTTCATGGTTCCATCTCCTTTCATCCTGCGCAGCAGGACAATTGTTTGACATCCTTGGTGAAGGTCTGCGCCGCGAGCTTCAGCCCCTCGACCATCGTCAGGTAGGGGAACAACTGGTCAGCCAGTTCCTGTACGGTCATGCGGTTACGGATCGCGAGCACCGCCGTCTGGATCAGCTCGCCCGCTTCCGGGGCCACTGCCTGTACCCCAATGAGTCGTCCGCTACCTTCCTCGGCTTGTCCTTTCGAATTTGAATTGGATAGCGTAACCTTACTTCCGTACTCATGTACGGAGTCAAGCGGTATGGAAAATAATTTGGAGAACCTGACCATTGGCGTTTTTGCCAAGGCAGCCGGCGTCAACGTGGAGACCATCCGGTTCTATCAGCGCAAGGGCTTGTTGCCCGAGCCGGACAAGCCCTATGGCAGCATTCGCCGCTATGGCGCGGCGGACGTGACACGGGTGCGATTCGTGAAATCGGCCCAGCGGTTGGGCTTCAGCCTGGATGAAATCGCCGAGTTGCTGCGGCTCGACGATGGCACCCACTGCGAGGAGGCCAGCAGCCTGGCCGAGCACAAGCTCCAAGACGTGCGCGAGAAGATGGCCGATTTGGCGCGCATGGAGGCTGTGCTGTCTGACCTGGTGTGCGCCTGCCATTCGCGGCAGGGGAATGTTTCGTGTCCGCTGATTGCGTCGTTGCAAGGTGGAACGAGCTTGGCAGGGGCTTCCACAGCTTAGCGTGCTTTATTTAATGAGATGGTCACTCCCTCCTTCCCAGTACTATGCTGAGGACAGGCTTTCATTCGGAGAACCATCATGGAAAACATTGCGCTTATTGGTATCGATCTGGGTAAGAACTCTTTCCATATTCATTGTCAGGATCATCGTGGGAAGGCCGTTTACCGTAAAAAATTCACCCGACCAAAGCTAATCGAATTTCTGGCGACATGCCCAGCAACAACCATCGCGATGGAAGCCTGTGGCGGTTCTCACTTTATGGCACGCAAGCTGGCAGAGTTAGGGCATTTTCCAAAGCTGATATCACCGCAATTTGTCCGCCCATTCGTTAAAAGCAACAAAAATGACTTCGTTGATGCTGAAGCTATCTGTGA
>NZ_JBLKBZ010000045.1:0-6065 GCF_047530935.1 Enterobacter sp. 03-F-07-AD-ECC
CCCCTGGGCGAAATGCGCCTGGTAAGCAGAGTTTTTGAAATGTAAGGCCTTTGAATAAGACAAAAGGCTGCCTCATCGCTAACTTTGCAACAGTGCCTTAATTACCGGTGGGGATTCAGGGATTGGTCGTGCTGTTGCTATTGCCTATGCTCGTGAAGGCGCTGATGTTGCGATTAACTATTTACCTGAAGAAGAAGACGATGCGCGTGAAGTGGTCGATCTGATAAAAAAAGCAGGCAGAAATGTTTTGGCCATCCCCGGAGATATCCGTGATGAGGCTTTTTGCGGTCATCTGGTAACACAGGCGGTAAAAGGACTGGGAGGGTTGGATATCCTCGTCAATAATGCGGGTCGTCAGCAATTTTGTGAGTCAATTGAGGAACTCACCACAGAAGACTTCGACGCAACATTCAAAACCAATGTTTACGCTATGTTTTGGATCACCAAAGCGGCCATACCCCATCTTTCACCAGACAGCGTGATAATTAATACCTCCTCCGTACAGGCTTATGAGCCAAGTGAAATCTTGCTTGATTATGCTCAGACTAAAGCAGCTATCGTGGCATTTACTAAATCGCTGGCGAAACAGCTGGCCCCGAAAGGGATCCGTGTCAATGCCGTCGCGCCGGGTCCATACTGGACTGTACTGCAGTGCTGTGGTGGTCAACCGCAGGAAAAGGTGGAGAAATTTGGGGCAAATGCGCCGCTGGGACGCCCTGGTCAACCGGTGGAAATCGCGCCGCTTTATGTCACCCTGGCCGCTCGGGAGAACAGCTATACGTCTGGTCAGGTCTGGTGTTCTGATGGGGGGACCGGAACCCTCTAACGTTTACGATCTGTGCGTCGAAAGTGACTTTTAAGGCAAGGGCGGACACTATTGTATAAGGGCGGGAGCGGTACTTACCGCTCCGTGAATGCTAACCAATCACCGCGATGCCAAGTCGCTCCATGAGCAACGATGCCTGGTAGTTGTCCAACTTAACGCCTTGTAAATCAACGCCCCGAATATCTAAGTCACCCAACTCCGAATTGGTCAGATCGCAATGTGTGAAGTTTGCTGCTCGCCAGTCGAAAGTCGAAAACTCGCCGCCGGAGAGATCTGAACCACTGAACGTCGCGCCCAGTACCTGGGCACCTATCCAACGGTTTTCCCACAGCTCACACTTTTCCAACACGACTTTCGAAAAATTGGCGTAGCTTAGATTGGTATTCGTGATATATGCGCTACAAAACCAGGTGCGCGTGGTGATCATATTCATAAAGCTTGCGCCGCGGAAATCTGCGCCTTGTGCGCGGCAGTGGCGAATTTCAATGCCCAGCGCACTGGAATTGCGAAAATCCGCCATGGATAAATCACAGCTTTTAAAAATGGCATCTTTCAGCATCGCACGACTAAAATTGCACCCTTTCTGGCTTTCACGATCATAGAACTGACAGCCGATAAATTCAGTGCCGCTCAGGTCGGCACCTGAAAAATCACAGTTAAAAAATGTACTATTTTCAATTTTCTCACCGGTGAAACGGTTTCTGTCAATTTTTTCGCCAACGAGTGCCAGAGCCATATTTGTACCTGTTTTTTTTATACAGTAATGGCGTCATGGTAAACCCTGATGAGGTTATGCGTCAAATCCGCCAATATGACATCTGCAAATGTGCGTTAAATCTGGTGTTTTTTCAGCAAAGCGCGAAGCTGATGGTAAGTCAGACCCAGTAATTCAGCGGCTTTTTTCTGGTTAAATTTTGCCTGCTGTAAGCTGGTTTGTAGAAAGTCTTTCTCTTGCTGCTGCTGGAATTCACGCAGATCCAGCGGTAACCCTACAGACATCGGTTTAGTTTCCGGCGCCTGCGGCTGAGTAGTGTGGCGGCGGAAGGGGTCAATGATTATCTCATCCAGCGGGTAATCACTGGTTCCATGCCGGTAAACGGATCGCTCCACGACGTTTTTCAGTTCACGAATATTGCCCGGCCAACGGTAGTGGAGGAGAGTTTCTCTGGCCTCGGCACTAAAACCCGGAAACAGAGGTAATCCGATCTCGCGGCACATCTGAATGGCAAAATGGGGTTCTAGGGATTTTCCGTCCAAAAACGACAAAGTGCTCTGGAGGCCGCGCCGTCCGTGGCCTCCAGAGGGGTATTACTTTTCGCTGACGGGTAAATATCCCTCGATTGAGCGCATAAGCTCCTCCAGATCTGGCAATTTTTCGCTCAATTCGAAGTGGTAAGTCCCCTTGAGGTTAATGTTGTGCCAGGCCACAGGGGATGCCTGTTTGACGATATCTATTCTCTTGGTATCTCCTTGGTATTCGAAGCTGGTCAACAGCTGGCTGAGTATCCTGGAGTTGAAGTAAACGATGGCATTGGTGACCAGGCGAGCGCACTCATTCCATAGCTGGATTTCTTCGTCTGAACTGCCCCGGAACTGATCCCCATTGACGCTGCTCACGGCCCGACGCAGTTGGTGATAGGCCTCTCCCCGGTTCAGCGCGCGCTGAACATAGTTTCTTAAACTGGCATCATCGATGTAGCACAGTAGATAATTCGCTTTCACCAGGCGATTGTATTCCGTCAGGGCTTCCAGCAGCGGGTGATTGCGCTTGTACTCCGAGAGCTTTCTCACCAAGGTGGCTTGCGTTGTTTTCCGCTGCTTAAGTGATACTGCAATCCGTTGGATGGTATCCCAGTGCTGCGCAATACGATGGGTATTGATTGGCTTTTTTAAGCACAGCTGAATTCGGTGTTCTTTGTCTTCCTTGACATCAAACATGTCATTGATCACTTTGCCAACCTGGGCATAGCGTGGGGCAAACTGGTATCCGAACAGATCCAGTAACGCGAAGTTCACATGGTTCACCCCATGGGTATCGGTTGAGAGCACATCCGGAATGATGTCTGACGTATTGCTCATCAACAAATCAAAGATGTAGTGCGATTCATGTTCGTTGGCGCCGATCACTCTGGCGTTGATCGCAGCGTGATTGGCGATCAAGGTCATGGCAGAAACACCTTTTTGAGTGCCAAAGTACTTCGACGAATAACGGGTTTTGAAGGTCTCGCGCCGGGCTTCGAACTTTTGACCATCGGCACTGGCGTGGATCACATCTTCCTGGATGTTGTAGTACCGGAAGATGGGTAGCTTGGCTGTCGCGTTATTGATGTTGTCGTTAGCAGCATTCAATGTTTCCAGGCGAAGATAGTTCGCCTGGATAGTGCTGAGCTGATCATAGGTACGATCAGAGATCTGTGCCATGCCGTAAATGCCTTGATTGGTTGCATTGCCGACCAGAATTGCCAACAGGTCATATTCATGGGAACGGCTTCTGGATTGGGAACCCAGCACATGAGCGAAGCAGTCAATGAAACCGGTGTCACGATCAACCATGCGCAGTACATCCGCAATCCCCGTTGTGGGAATTTGCTGGAAGAAGGGATTGTTGACCAGATGATGTTTGCTGGCCGAAGGCAGGCGCCAGAAGCGTTTACCCTGCGGATTACGCAAGATGATATTCCGGTTGTCTTCCTGTTCAAGATATTCGCCGACTTCGTACAAACGGGTATCCAATTCCATGGCCATCTGTTTGATCAGCTTTTCAGGCTCCTCCGCTAATTTTGTAAAATGGCTCTGTTGAAGCAGCGTATATTTGTTTTTTCGCCAATGTTCCCCGTCGATCAGGTCGGCGTCGAGTGCCCGGTATTTAGTGATATCAGGCAGCGTCAGCTGGCCATTCAGGCGATCAGGAATCTGTTGATAGAGGAACCACTCATAACGATCGATCAGGATATTCCCTTCACCATCCAGCAGGAATTCACGTGATTTTTTGGAAAGGAGTCTGGTGTCGGCAGTTTGCAACTGAGCGTCCTGGCCGTTGAGTTCGTTTTGTGTTTTCGCCAAGGCGGCCGCTAAGTGCTGGGTGCCGTCGCAGCCTTCGAAGCGCAGACATAGGAACAACTCTCGCAGCAAACCTTTCCGCAGACTTTCTTTCTCGTCGCAGTACTGCCACATGGCTTCATCGACCGATCGTCGCTGCTCGTTCAGGAAGAGACATACAGATTCCAGATCCCTTTTGGTCAGCAGGCTCAGTGCTTGCTGTCTTACTGTTGCAAACGGTAGTTGCAGATCAATGCTGTCATCAATGAACAGGTGCAGTACTTCAGCTGCCTTGCTGACATTTTTAGCTGCTTTTTGCCAATCCTTAAACACCGCTTCCTGCGCATAATCCTTTGCCTTCTGTTTGGTCTGTCTGACATGATGCACAAAGCCATCGGCAATACGTTCCAGCGCTTGCTGCCATCGCGTTTGAAGATAGCACAATAAATACAGCCATTGGCTGCCTACGGTTTGACGTTTCAGTTTGGCACCGTAGTAGTCGACTTTCTCTGCCAGGTGTTGCAGATTTTTCTGCGACAGTGATAGCGTGCTCAACAGCAGATCCACTTCCGGCATCCAATGCTGGATATGGCGATAGACAATCAGTTCTTTCTCCAACTCGGTTCCGGTGAAGTTACGAGCCGATTGTCGCAACTGTCGGAACGGCAGTGGACCTGTGCCGTTCACGAGCTCCGCCAGTGCTTGCTTAAGACCGCGTGACATTGCACGCTCAAGGTGCGCGGCCATGTGTTCCTGTTCGTCTCCCACCACCTGACTGATGATCTTTTGCAGCGTGCTGTAGGCAGGGATTGCGATCTTCTGCCCCGAACAATATTCATTGGCCGCATCGAAGAGGTGCCTAGGCGCTGTCCAGGCTCTGGCTTGCTGGGATAAGTAATCTCTCAACGCCGCTCCATGGTCTTTGACATTCCAGCGCTGGTAGTTGCAGAGCTGGAAAACACGTTGGTAAATCCGTTCGTTCTCTTTTGGCGTGAGATTAAAGGGTCTACAGCCTGGGCCTGGTAGAACGGTTTGATAAACGTATTTGAGGTCCTGCTTGATCTGATGAAAGCCGGGATTCAGCACCACCGGCTTGGCTTTGAAATAGCCCAGCAGTACCACCAGCATGTAACGCTGGCCCCGATGACGGAGGCTTTTAGCGATCGCCAGTTCCTTATCGTTCAGCGAGAAAAAGAAGCGTTGGTCGGCGGAGGTGAAAGCGGGGGGTCCATATAACTCATCTTGTTCTGCCTCGGACAAGATTTGGACACGTTCTTCGAATGCCATGGATTTAGCCCAAAAAGACTAAATCTTACTCAAACAGAGCCCAAATAGGGATCTCGAAAAAAGTAATACCCCTCTGGAGGCCACAGACGGCGGGGCCTCCAGAGCACTTTGTCGTTTTTGGACGGAAAATCCCTAGAACCCCAAATTTGTCTCCGTCTTGATCCTCGATGAGATTACCTCGCAGAGAAATGGTCGCACCGTCATGCATCGTTTTGGCCTGTTCGACAGTCATGATTCTTGCATCTTCAGTCCCACGATAACCTTCATCCAGAGCGTGGGCTGGCGGTGGAGCTGTATCATTTTTCAACCCGCCGTTATCATCAGCAAGCGCTGGCGACAATAAAAAACAACATAATAATGGCGTTATGGATAATTTCATATGTTCTCCTTTTGCCAAGGTTGAAATGTTAAGTGTGGTTGCTATTTATTAACACTGCGAACTGGATAAGTCTCAAATAATATTGTTTAAATTAAATCTAACGTTGGTGGGGATATAAGCGCAACGGTAGAGGAAAGTAGGGGGGGGTAATATTCCGAGAAAATTAAGTGTAGCTGGATAATATAGGTCATGCCATTCATTTTGGTCTACGCTTATTAGTCTTTGTGATAAATAATGAGAGGTAATTGAATGGCTGGCTTAAACAAGGAAAAAAAGACCATCAATAAAACCAATTCTGCGCGTTTTCCGGCGCCGCCTTTTCAACAGCAGCAGCAGCCCTTTCCCGGGCTGGCGGGGAAAATGCAACCGCGCCCCGATCATGGAGAAGACAGCTATCAGGGAAGCGGTCGCCTGAATGGGCGCAAGGTATTAATTACGGCACTGTTGCAAATAGTCGGTGGTGATAAACTTATCATCCCCTTTTGCTGATGGAGCTGCACATGAACCCATTCAAAGGCCGGCATTTTCAGCGTG
>NZ_JBLKBZ010000046.1:0-5829 GCF_047530935.1 Enterobacter sp. 03-F-07-AD-ECC
TAAAATCCCATTCAGACGCCGGATAGATTCAAGCAAGCCAACTTGTCGTCAAAATCGGTGTTGCAAAAACGGGAGTGACCATAGATTCCGTTTTCTGAGGCGACCCCCACATAGAGACCTTCCCGGTCATTCACTTTGTAGAGTTTGTCCCTGGGCTTGAGATTGCGCAGCTTGGTATCGGTCAGCATGTACCTTGTCCTTCTTCGTCTCCGATACCCACTCTATTGTAAACAAGACATTTTTATCTTTTATATTCAATGGCTTATTTTCCTGCTAATTGGTAATACCATGAAAAATACCATGCTCAGAAAAGGCTTAACAATATTTTGAAAAATTGCCTACTGAGCGCTGCCGCACAGCTCCATAGGCCGCTTTCCTGGCTTTGCTTCCAGATGTATGCTATTCTGCTCCTGCAGCTAATGGAGCACCGCAAACAGGTTACTCGCCTGGGGATTCCCTTTCGACCCGAGCATCCGTATGAGACTCATGCTCGATTATTATTATTATAGAAGCCCCCATGAATAAATCGCTCATCATTTTCGGCATCGTCAACATAACCTCGGACAGTTTCTCCGATGGAGGCCGGTATCTGGCGCCAGACGCAGCCATTGCGCAGGCGCGTAAGCTGATGGCCGAGGGGGCAGATGTGATCGACCTCGGTCCGGCATCCAGCAATCCCGACGCCGCGCCTGTTTCGTCCGACACAGAAATCGCGCGTATCGCGCCGGTGCTGGACGCGCTCAAGGCAGATGGCATTCCCGTCTCGCTCGACAGTTATCAACCCGCGACGCAAGCCTATGCCTTGTCGCGTGGTGTGGCCTATCTCAATGATATTCGCGGTTTTCCAGACGCTGCGTTCTATCCGCAATTGGCGAAATCATCTGCCAAACTCGTCGTTATGCATTCGGTGCAAGACGGGCAGGCAGATCGGCGCGAGGCACCCGCTGGCGACATCATGGATCACATTGCGGCGTTCTTTGACGCGCGCATCGCGGCGCTGACGGGTGCCGGTATCAAACGCAACCGCCTTGTCCTTGATCCCGGCATGGGGTTTTTTCTGGGGGCTGCTCCCGAAACCTCGCTCTCGGTGCTGGCGCGGTTCGATGAATTGCGGCTGCGCTTCGATTTGCCGGTGCTTCTGTCTGTTTCGCGCAAATCCTTTCTGCGCGCGCTCACAGGCCGTGGTCCGGGGGATGTCGGGGCCGCGACACTCGCTGCAGAGCTTGCCGCCGCCGCAGGTGGAGCTGACTTCATCCGCACACACGAGCCGCGCCCCTTGCGCGACGGGCTGGCGGTATTGGCGGCGCTGAAAGAAACCGCAAGAATTCGTTAACTGCACATTCGGGATATTTCTCTATATTCGCGCTTCATCAGAAAACTGAAGGAACCTCCATTGAATCGAACTAATATTTTTTTTGGTGAATCGCATTCTGACTGGTTGCCTGTCAGAGGCGGAGAATCTGGTGATTTTGTTTTTCGACGTGGTGACGGGCATGCCTTCGCGAAAATCGCACCTGCTTCCCGCCGCGGTGAGCTCGCTGGAGAGCGTGACCGCCTCATTTGGCTCAAAGGTCGAGGTGTGGCTTGCCCCGAGGTCATCAACTGGCAGGAGGAACAGGAGGGTGCATGCTTGGTGATAACGGCAATTCCGGGAGTACCGGCGGCTGATCTGTCTGGAGCGGATTTGCTCAAAGCGTGGCCGTCAATGGGGCAGCAACTTGGCGCTGTTCACAGCCTATCGGTTGATCAATGTCCGTTTGAGCGCAGGCTGTCGCGAATGTTCGGACGCGCCGTTGATGTGGTGTCCCGCAATGCCGTCAATCCCGACTTCTTACCGGACGAGGACAAGAGTACGCCGCAGCTCGATCTTTTGGCTCGTGTCGAACGAGAGCTACCGGTGCGGCTCGACCAAGAGCGCACCGATATGGTTGTTTGCCATGGTGATCCCTGCATGCCGAACTTCATGGTGGACCCTAAAACTCTTCAATGCACGGGTCTGATCGACCTTGGGCGGCTCGGAACAGCAGATCGCTATGCCGATTTGGCACTCATGATTGCTAACGCCGAAGAGAACTGGGCAGCGCCAGATGAAGCAGAGCGCGCCTTCGCTGTCCTATTCAATGTATTGGGGATCGAAGCCCCCGACCGCGAACGCCTTGCCTTCTATCTGCGATTGGACCCTCTGACTTGGGGTTGATGTTCATGCCGCCTGTTTTTCCTGCTCATTGGCACGTTTCGCAACCTGTTCTCATTGCGGACACCTTTTCCAGCCTCGTTTGGAAAGTTTCATTGCCAGACGGGACTCCTGCAATCGTCAAGGGATTGAAACCTATAGAAGACATTGCTGATGAACTGCGCGGGGCCGACTATCTGGTATGGCGCAATGGGAGGGGAGCAGTCCGGTTGCTCGGTCGTGAGAACAATCTGATGTTGCTCGAATATGCCGGGGAGCGAATGCTCTCTCACATCGTTGCCGAGCACGGCGACTACCAGGCGACCGAAATTGCAGCGGAACTAATGGCGAAGCTGTATGCCGCATCTGAGGAACCCCTGCCTTCTGCCCTTCTCCCGATCCGGGATCGCTTTGCAGCTTTGTTTCAGCGGGCGCGCGATGATCAAAACGCAGGTTGTCAAACTGACTACGTCCACGCGGCGATTATAGCCGATCAAATGATGAGCAATGCCTCGGAACTGCGTGGGCTACATGGCGATCTGCATCATGAAAACATCATGTTCTCCAGTCGCGGCTGGCTGGTGATAGATCCCGTCGGTCTGGTCGGTGAAGTGGGCTTTGGCGCCGCCAATATGTTCTACGATCCGGCTGACAGAGACGACCTTTGTCTCGATCCTAGACGCATTGCACAGATGGCGGACGCATTCTCTCGTGCGCTGGACGTCGATCCGCGTCGCCTGCTCGACCAGGCGTACGCTTATGGGTGCCTTTCCGCAGCTTGGAACGCGGATGGAGAAGAGGAGCAACGCGATCTAGCTATCGCGGCCGCGATCAAGCAGGTGCGACAGACGTCATACTAGATATCAAGCGACTTCTCCTATCCCCTGGGAACACATCAATCTCACCGGAGAATATCGCTGGCCAAAGCCTTAGCGTAGGATTCCGCCCCTTCCCGCAAACGACCCCAAACAGGAAACGCAGCTGAAACGGGAAGCTCAACACCCACTGACGCATGGGTTGTTCAGGCAGTACTTCATCAACCAGCAAGGCGGCACTTTCGGCCATCCGCCGCGCCCCACAGCTCGGGCAGAAACCGCGACGCTTACAGCTGAAAGCGACCAGGTGCTCGGCGTGGCAAGACTCGCAGCGAACCCGTAGAAAGCCATGCTCCAGCCGCCCGCATTGGAGAAATTCTTCAAATTCCCGTTGCACATAGCCCGGCAATTCCTTTCCCTGCTCTGCCATAAGCGCAGCGAATGCCGGGTAATACTCGTCAACGATCTGATAGAGAAGGGTTTGCTCGGGTCGGTGGCTCTGGTAACGACCAGTATCCCGATCCCGGCTGGCCGTCCTGGCCGCCACATGAGGCATGTTCCGCGTCCTTGCAATACTGTGTTTACATACAGTCTATCGCTTAGCGGAAAGTTCTTTTAGGGGTCTGACGCTCAGTGGAACGAAAACTCACGTTAAGGGATTTTGGTCATGAGATTATCAAAAAGGATCTTCACCTAGATCCTTTTAAATTAAAAATGAAGTTTTAAATCAATCTAAAGTATATATGAGTAAACTTGGTCTGACAGTTACCAATGCTTAATCAGTGAGGCACCTATCTCAGCGATCTGTCTATTTCGTTCATCCATAGTTGCCTGACTCCCCGTCGTGTAGATAACTACGATACGGGAGGGCTTACCATCTGGCCCCAGTGCTGCAATGATACCGCGAGACCCACGCTCACCGGCTCCAGATTTATCAGCAATAAACCAGCCAGCCGGAAGGGCCGAGCGCAGAAGTGGTCCTGCAACTTTATCCGCCTCCATCCAGTCTATTAATTGTTGCCGGGAAGCTAGAGTAAGTAGTTCGCCAGTTAATAGTTTGCGCAACGTTGTTGCCATTGCTGCAGGCATCGTGGTGTCACGCTCGTCGTTTGGTATGGCTTCATTCAGCTCCGGTTCCCAACGATCAAGGCGAGTTACATGATCCCCCATGTTGTGCAAAAAAGCGGTTAGCTCCTTCGGTCCTCCGATCGTTGTCAGAAGTAAGTTGGCAGCAGTGTTATCACTCATGGTTATGGCAGCACTGCATAATTCTCTTACTGTCATGCCATCCGTAAGATGCTTTTCTGTGACTGGTGAGTACTCAACCAAGTCATTCTGAGAATAGTGTATGCGGCGACCGAGTTGCTCTTGCCCGGCGTCAACACGGGATAATACCGCACCACATAGCAGAACTTTAAAAGTGCTCATCATTGGAAAACGTTCTTCGGGGCGAAAACTCTCAAGGATCTTACCGCTGTTGAGATCCAGTTCGATGTAACCCACTCGTGCACCCAACTGATCTTCAGCATCTTTTACTTTCACCAGCGTTTCTGGGTGAGCAAAAACAGGAAGGCAAAATGCCGCAAAAAAGGGAATAAGGGCGACACGAAAATGTTGAATACTCATACTCTTCCTTTTTCAATATTATTGAAGCATTTACCAGGGTTATTGTCTCATGAGCGGATACATATTTGAATGTATTTAGAAAAATAAACAAATAGGGGTTCCGCGCACATTTCCCCGAAAAGTGCCACCTGACGTCTAAGAAACCATTATTATCATGACATTAACCTATAAAAATAGGCGTATCACGAGGCCCTTTCGTCTTCAAGAATTTTATAAACCGTGGAGCGGGCAATACTGAGCTGATGAGCAATTTCCGTTGCACCAGTGCCCTTCTGATGAAGCGTCAGCACGACGTTCCTGTCCACGGTACGCCTGCGGCCAAATTTGATTCCTTTCAGCTTTGCTTCCTGTCGGCCCTCATTCGTGCGTTCTAGGATCCTCCGGCGTTCAGCCTGTGCCACAGCCGACAGGATGGTGACCACCATTTGCCCCATATCACCGTCGGTACTGATCCCGTCATCAATGAACCGGACTGCCACGCCCTGAGCGTCAAATTCCTTTATCAGTTGGATCATATCGGCAGTGTCGCGGCCAAGACGGTCGAGCTTCTTAACCAGAATGACATCACCTTCCTCCACCTTCATCCTCAGCAAATCCAGCCCTTCCCGGTCTGTTGAACTGCCGGATGCCTTATCGGTAAATATACGGTTTGCTTTCACACCTACGTCTTTGAGTGCTCTGACCTGAAGATCAAGAGACTGCTGACTGGTTGAGACCCGAGCGTAACCAAAAAGTCGCATAAAAATGTACCTTAAATCGAATATCGGACAACTCATGTCTATTATTACAAATTTACGATTTAATAGACATATTAATGTAACAGTTTTACGATGTCCGATAATTTATAACATTTCGTACGGTTGGAAAAATGTTACTAAATGCCCGTCAGGCAGGGAGGCCGATATGCCCGTTGACTTTCTGACCACTGAGCAGACTGAAAGCTATGGCAGATTCACCGGTGAACCGGATGAGCTTCAGCTGGCACGATATTTTCACCTTGATGAAGCAGACAAGGAATTTATCGGAAAAAGCAGAGGTGATCACAACCGTCTGGGCATTGCCCTGCAAATTGGATGTGTCCGTTTTCTGGGCACCTTCCTCACCGATATGAATCATACCTAGATTCTACGTCAGTACTTCAAAAAGCATAATCAAAGCCTTGATAAATATGCATTCCTTCGAAATTCAGCTTTCACCCATTGGGTGAAAGAAAAG
>NZ_JBLKBZ010000047.1:0-5594 GCF_047530935.1 Enterobacter sp. 03-F-07-AD-ECC
GGCGCATCCATGCGCCTCGCCCCGGCCTGCAGGAAACGCCTCAGCGATTTACAGCCGGACCAGGGCGTCGCTGTAAATCATTCATTTTCCTGAAACAACTTTCGTCGCTTTCGGTAAAAAAATTACTGGGGATCCCTCAGCCCACAGGGAGAGGGAGAAGAGCGTTGCATCAGGCCTCACGTTTCCCCGGGAACATCACGCTCGCAATAATCCCCAGCGCCAGCACGCCTAATACCACGAACAGACTGGTCGTCGCGCCAATGCTGTAGCCGTGATGCCAGAAGTGATCTGTTGCATTCAACCCGAGCTTGAACGCCACGAAGAACAGCAGCAGGACCACCGCCTTCTCCAGGTGAACCAGATACTGCTTCAGCGCTTCCAGTACGAAATAGAGCGTACGCAGGCCGAGGATGGCAAACATCATGGCGCTGTAGATAATCAGCGGCTCGCGGCTGACGGCGATAATGGCCGGTACGGAGTCAAACGCGAACATCACATCAGACAGCTCCACGACCGCCACGCAAAGTAATAATGGCGTCGCGTAACGTTTCGCTTTTTTGACGCGCCCAACCATTACGTCCTGGTTTTCTGGTTTTTCCAGCTCCGCATCCACCTCTTTCTGGGTCAGAATAAAGGCGTGGCTGCTGATTTTCGGCCAGACAGGATAGAAGTGTTTCACCAGGCGATAGGCCAGGTGTCCGGAGTAATCTTCAACCTCGTCGCTCTCTTCGTTACGCCTGAGCATCATTACCGCCGTCCAGCCAACGACCAGCGCGAAAATAACCTCCACGTACGGCCCCAGACTCAGCAGGCTGGTCCCAATGGCCACGAAGATACCGCGGAAGACAATCGCCCCCAGCACACCCCAGTAGAGTACGCGGTGACGGTACTTATCCGGCACGCCGAACCAGGCGAAAATCGCCATCATCACAAACAGGTTATCGACCGAGAGTACCTCTTCCAGCGCGTAGCCGGTGAGGAACAGGCTCGCCATCTCGGCACCGTGGTGAACATACAGGAACCCGGCAAACGCCATCGCCATTGAGAACCAGAAAACGGACCACATTGCGGCACTTTTCAGCGAGACAGGCTTATCGTGACGGTGCATGAAGAGGTCGATAAACATCGCCCCGACAGCCATCACCACAAAGACAACAACGGTTTCCGTCGGGAAACCGAGATGAGCAGCAGACATACACAACCCTTTTGTAGAGGCAAAACACAAAAACCATGCAGACTGGCATATGCCAGCAGAGAAAAAGAGTGGTGCCCTGGGCACATCACTCTGAAAAGTAAAAGTTTAAACGTTCTTTTCGGCTGTGTAGAGACATTAAAGTTGTATCCTTTAACCTGAAAAAGACTTTAAAGTTGTAAAGTTTTAAAAAAACACATACAAAACATGATGCTAAGTGTGTATCACACGCTGTTCCAACATTATGCCTTGATGTTCTTGCAGGAACTGCAATTTACAGGAGGAAAAAGGTGTTTTTGTAGTTATCTGGCGTTACGTGACAGTGTTGGTCAGATACTTCCACCTCTTCAGAGTTAAAGTTTGATATATGGGAAAAAAAACGCTCCCGGACGGGAGCGTAAGCCAGTGACTTCGGCGTCAAATGAGGGTCTAACAAGTGGAGCTGCGGGTTAATTCTGGGTGATCTGACTGCGATGCTTATCAGCCTGCTGCTGGTGAACAACGGAAGACTGACCATTATTCGCCTTCTCATGTACAGCTGCGGCCTTCTCATGCTCGCTCATTTCAGAAAATGACTTTGCTGTTTCGTTGGTAGCTCCGGGTTTAGCTTTCATCATTTTTTTATGCATTTCAGCCATGTCCTGGTGGGCAGCAGAATTGCTGTTTTGCATCATGTCATGGGACATTGCGGCCTGATCGTGACTGCTCATATCCATCATTGTCATGCTGTCTCCCTGAATTGCACTTTTTTCAGCAGATGACTGCATCTGGTGGGCAGGTGCCTGTGCATTATTTACCTGGTCATGCATGTTCATTGTCTCTGCAGCCATGGCAGATGAAGCGGCAGCCATAATGGCAACAAATGATACGAGAATCTTTTTCATGGTTGGGTCTCCGGTGTTTACATACCCAAACAATCAATGGCTTATAACAGAGAAAGCAGTTGATCTCAGGGCGGGTTAATCATCACTCCAGGAACCAGGTGATTGTGTTATCACGCTGCTCCTGATTTATGAATAATTATAAAAAACCGCCTCTGTTTATCGCGTGACTGAATGATGACAATTTTGTCACCTTCCAGGTTTCTCCTGAACAACGGGATTAATCCATTAACAGGCGCACTTTGAACACAATTTCACGCCCCTGCTGTTCTGCTGACAGCTCGCCGCCGTGAGCATGAATGATCGACCTTGTAATTGATAATCCCAGCCCCGCGCCTTCCGTGTTGTAGAACCTTGATGAGTCTGCGCGATAGAACCGGTCAAACAAACGTTCCAGATTAGCGGGAACCTGGCCGGACATCGTATTCGTAATCATCACGTTCACACAGTCACTGTCACGCTCAAGGTGTATCGCTGTACAGGTGTTATCGGGAGAATACTTGATTGCATTGGAAAGCAGGTTACTGAAAGCACGTCGGAGCATATCGCTGTCTCCGGCAACAACGCCCTCTCCTTCAACCGTGATTGTCTTTCCTGTTTCGTCTGCCAGGGGCTCGAACAACTCACGTAATTCATTCAGTTCGGCTGCCAGATCCACATCATGTTTATCCAGCCGCAGCAGACCATGCTCTGAACGTGCCAGAAAAAGCATGTCACTGGTCATTCGTGACAACCTTTTCAGTTCTTCCAGGTTAGCGAATAAAATTTCGCGGTAATGCGAAACATCCCTTTCCTTAGCCAGTGCAAACTGCGTCTGCATCATCAGATTACTGACTGGTGTGCGCAGCTCATGCGCGATGTCAGACGAGAAATCTGACAGTTTCCGGAATGCCCCCTCCAGGCGATCAAACATATTATTGAACTCCTGCATGGTCTCAGAGATTTCCGGCGGAGCCAGATCGGGATTTAGACGCTGATCCAGGCTGTGTACGGTCATGGAGGAAGCCAGACTGGTCATTTCCCGTAGCGGTTTCAGACCAATACGTGTGGTCAGCCAGCCCAGAAAAACAGAAATAAAGACCAGACCGATATTGAACCAGAACAGCCAGGTACTGAGTTTGTCCATAAACAGGGTGTGATACCCAGTATCCGTGGCAACCGTAATGATGACATGTTTGCTTTTACCCTGTTCCGGCGTCACGGCAACCCGCCGCGAGATACTGCGGTACACGGTGTTATTTTCTTCCGTCTGGATCATATAGTCGAGAATATCACCCGACTTATTAAGCAGGACCGCTGGAACAACAGAATTTTTGGCATAGAGTTCAACAATTTTTTCATTTTCCATGTTTTTTATAGAAATGAATAAGCCATTGTGCCCCACCATCGCATCGTTTATTTTTTCTGATAATGACTTAATATCCGTTTTGTTCCTGAACGTCTCTGTTTTAAGAAACTCTTCGGTGAGCTGAAGTTTACCTGTCAGAAAATCGCGGTCCTGATTATCGAAATAGCCATTAAGGGTGCTAATCAGGATAAAACTTGATAACCACCATACCGTAAGCATCACCGCAGAAAAAATCAGGCTCAGGCGTGTGGTCAGGGAAATTTTGAACCTCACTCTTCTCTGATCTCCAGGACATATCCGGCACCGCGAACGGTATGGATCAGTTTTGGCTCAAAGTCATCATCAATTTTACTTCTCAGACGTCTCACGGCGACATCAATCACATTCGTATCACTGTCAAAATTCATGTTCCAGACCAGGGACGAGATAAGACTCCTGGGTAACACTTCTCCGGTGCGTTGCAGCAGCAACTCAAGCAGAACGTATTCTTTACCGGTGAGATGGATCTTCTTCCCCGAACGGATCACGGTCCGGCGCACCATATCAACGGTCATATCGGCGATGGTGCAGACTGTTGCGGCCTGCGAGCGTGCCCGGCGCAGTAGGGTTCTTACACGTGCAACCAGCTCCGTAAAATCAAAGGGCTTAATCAGGTAGTCATCTGCGCCAAGCTCCAGTCCTTTCACTTTGTCCCGCACGTTGTCCTTTGCGGTTAAAAACAGGACCGGTTCTTCGTGCCCGGACTCCCTCAGTGCGCTGATGATTTGCCACCCGTCGAGGAAAGGCAGCATCACGTCCAGTATTATCAAATCATACTGTCCCTTCGACGCGGCCCCGAGACCATCGCGGCCATTATTAAAGAGATCGGCCTGATAGCCTTCCTCAACCAGTCCCTGCTGCAGGTAACGACCTGTTTTTTGTTCGTCTTCAACGATTAAAATACGCTGCATGGTCAACTCGCTGATATGAAAGTAAAAATCTCACGCATGAGCTTTGGCTGTCCCCTAGCTGACCTGAGACGGAGCAAGCATTCCGAGCCACGCTACGGCGCCCAGAATGATAATCGCAACAACGAATTCTGTCAGGATGCTGTTTCGCATCAGGGCAACGCTGCGATCATAATTCCCTTCCCTGACCATAACTTCAAGCCGGGGACCCAGGTGAAACCGGTTTGCTGCAGCCAGAAGAAGCATCAGAACAAACAGAGCCGTCTTGGCAAGCAATATCCTCCCCCAGGAACTGTTGAATAAGGGAGTTAAGTTACCCTCAGCAATATACAGATAGTTGACCAGCGCACTCAGGATCAGGGCTACAACAATCACCGTTCCTGCCGTGGCAAATTTTGCCAGGGAGTCAGATATCATAATGACGCTCTGTGCATTATGCTCGTTTCTGCGCATCAGCAGGATAGCAAATGCAACCAGAGCACCTGTCCAGGCACCTGCAGCGCCGAGATGGGTCAGATCGCTCAGTAAATGGAGATAGTAATGCAGACCGTCATGCATAACGGCGTGTCCTCCCCAGGCAAGTGTAGCCAGCGCCACGCCCCCACTCATCGTCATCAGCAGGCAGGACAATACTCTCTTATTAGTGTAAAGGAACAAAGCACCGAGTGTGGTAAACAGGGCACAGAGCCTGACAATCCAGCTAATACCCACATCAGTTTCTTCTATCACCATCTCGATAACATGGATGGATAATTCTCTGAGGTCAGTTACTCCACTCATGGCATTAGATACCAGGAGCATATTAATGCCAGTAAGAATGATGCCTGTAACAACAGCAAAAGTTATAAACGACCTGAAATTAGTCAGGTTATAGGTTTCATGTCTGACACCGCTTATTCCATATATCTGAAAAAATGGCAATCCAAATATTACCATCAAATCCAGATAAAGAAGAAAACGAATAACAATCATAATCAGGTCGTTCATAATATTACTTCACTGTAAAGGTGTAATTACCGGTAATAGGGTGCGTATCTGAAGAAACCGCGCGCCAGTCAACACGATAAGTGCCAGCGGGTAAAGGCTCTCGCGGAATAATGACCATCGATTTAGGGTCAGCGCCTGGCGTGGATTGGCCCCTATATTTCCATACACTTTTTATCACTTAACCCATGACTGGTTCGTCGCCGCAGATATTCCCGTGGCGAACGATACCCCAGTGCACT
>NZ_JBLKBZ010000048.1:0-5230 GCF_047530935.1 Enterobacter sp. 03-F-07-AD-ECC
GCAGGAAGATACCCTGGCGAAAATGACCGCCCGGACGTGGGGAGTGCGCTATCAGGAGAGCAGCGACGGCCGGAGGTTTCTTATCCTGCCGCCGGGGATGCAAACCGAAGCCATCCCTTACGACGGGACGACATGGATCCGCCTGAAACAGGAGTAGCGGAAAATGACAGAGCTGGAAAAGCAGTTGCTGAGCGCATTAGAGCAGCTACAGCAGGACTACTCGCAAAGGCTGGACGAGTGGGAGAGCGCCTTCGAGGAATGGCGGAGCATGTGTGGGCTTATGCAACGGGAGAACGCGATGCTGAACGAGCGCGTGTCGGACTTGAGCACGCAGGTGCTGAGTTTAAGCGAGCAGCTGCGCCGCTTGTCCGGGAACTGAATGCCATCGAGGAGAAGGCTGTACTGGAGTATCAGCGTCAGAACGAGCTGGAGCTGACGCTCCGACAGAAGCAGAAGAGTTTCGATGGTCCGAAGATGAGGTGACAGCCCGCACGAAGAAGGGCTCATCGCGTTCCTGCTAAATAGGCTGACTACCGGAATGGTAGTGACTTATCCCGGAGGAAGTGATGAAAATTCTCAACGTTATTGAAGCCCTGCTGAACTGTTTTTACCTGGTGATGGAGCTGTGTGAGTTTCTGGAGAGGCATTTGCCGGTTTTTAAGGCGTTCGCGCTGATTTTAGTGTGACTTTACGCGCCATGCATCTGGCTGCATGACTATGCAGCAGTGTAATATCCAGCGGCTGCGTTTCCGGTGTTTTTTCGTCATGTCTGTCGCCACTTTCTCGCGTCTGGCACCGGAAACGCAGCCAACCCCGTTTCAGCGGTGCGGGCAACGGATGTTATGGTAAATATTGGTGCTCTGGGATGAAGCGAAAATAGGCTTTTTTTCGCTGTTTTAGCCTGTTCAGGAACGGCAAGAGTAAATATCTGGGAGCATGAAGCTCGTTAACCTGAATGGAGATCCTGATGATGGACAAAGATACCACCACCCTAAAACGCACTTTGGCTCATAATCGAGCCTTAATCGATAGTATTAACCGCAGTGGCATAGCCTGGTGCTATAACACTGAGATTGTACTCGCTGCTTGTGAGGCGATTGAAGCCGAACTACAACGGCGAGGATGTTTGTAACAATAAGAAAACCCGCATCAGCGGGTTTTTTAGTCTCTGAGACGCGCTACCGCTAAATTATTTTTCTCTCTATCCGCCCTGGCTTGCCCCCTACAACCCCATGGAGCACAAGGAGCACAGGGAGAACCATCGAGCACACCGAGCACAACGAGCACCGCCTTCCTCTTGTAAATCATTATTAATCATATAATTAAGAAACTTCATTGTAATATATATTACTTTTTATGTTTTTAAATGTAATGTTTATTGCGATTTAGCTTGTTTTTAACTCTATTTTTTCAGATGAGAACAAGCTGCCAGTCATGAATAACTCTTTGATTTTATTGGTTTTTTTTAATAAATTAGTGTCCATAGACAAACGGGAGACGACTATGTCCGCAAGAGCAAGAAAAGCAGGTAAGAGAAATCAGTCAGAACGACGTCAGGATTTGATTGAAAAATTGTGGGAAGACGACGAAATCGATACTTGGCATCGACTTGAAAATGATGGGTACTCAACAGTTCCACGTTATTTGCCTTTGATAGGCGATCTCATGGATGGTCTGTCAAAAGGATCACCATTATCAACAACCTACTTGGCTTTATGGTTCAGGGTTTCTGATGAGGGTTTGATTGAAATAAGAGATAAAGCAGCACTGGCTTTTGAATCAGGGTTCGCTAGTGAAAGAGGCGTAACTACATGGGCAGGGAGAATGAAAAAGCTAAAAGAACTGGGGTTCATATCCTGTCGTGAAGGCAGCACCGGTGAATTTCATTACGTGTTAATTGTTCACCCATTAGTTGCAGTCAAAAAGCTGCTTGATGAAGGGATTATCCCTAAAGGAAAGACTTATAACATTTTGTCGGAGCGTGTAATTGAGGTGGGAGCCTCTTGGGAGGGTTAAATGGCGGGCACAGTATGGCGTGACATAAGAACGGGAGAGACTGTTTTTCCTATGGGGCACCTGCACCCTCAGAGGTGCTGTGTTGATGTAAACGGTACTTCTGTAGATATAGAAATTAGTTTTGGTTTTCATGTTTTTACTGATGAAAAACAAACCGGAATGCTGATGAAATTTAAGGAGGAACAGAGGTTTTTTTGTAGGGAACGCTATGAGGGCAGCAAAACTATCGTTCACAGAATACTTACAGCGATAGAAAACGGTGAATACATTACAGCATTTATTTCAAAGGGGCAGGGGCAGCGGTATTACCATCTTAGCCATCATGATGACTTCATTTTGATGGAAATAAGAAAGCCTCAAGATAGAAATAATTCTTTGCGTATTCATGTTGTTACAGCTTACACGCTTGATGAATGGGGGACTGTAAATAAAGGACGTAACCTGCGGTTTAGATATGTGCTGGAACAGCGACTGCAGGGAAAGAAGATTGTGTAAAAAACAAAAAGCGCCTAAGGCGCCTTTGTTTTTTGCAGAATTTCGGTCTGGCCTTTCGTTATCCCGCTCACAGGCTGGGAGGGTGTGACCCCCGGCATCAGCACCCCTCTCTCGAGGTTCCGGTTTGTGCTGACAACATTAGTATCCTATTCCACATGTTCGTTGTCAAACTAGCGTACTTTTTGGTGTTCATTGATGTTTATAGGTTGTCATTTACCATCTTTGGGGTTATAAGTGCCTATAGGTTTTCATTGTTTTTTATAGGTGTTCATATGAAGTTGCTTGATAGTAATGAAGTGTGTGAGCTCTTAGGCATCAGTAAGTCCACTTTGTATCGTTGGTGCGGGGTGTCTGAGGATTTTTCTGGCTTGGGTCTAAGTAGCGGTCTTCCTCAGGCTAACGCTTTGAATAGCCGGCTGGCTAAGGCTACTCAGAAATCTTTAGGCTGGGAAAATATGCTCGTTGGGAGGGCATTACAGCAAAAAGCTCTCGGTGTCGAAGAGACGCCAAGCGACTTCCCTCGTCCTTTCAAGATCGGTCGTTCGTTTAAATGGAAAGACGCCGAAATTATGGCTTGGCTTGAAACGCGACGCGTTTGATTGATAGATCTTCTTGAGATCATTTGGATCTCGTCGTAGTCTTTTGTCCTGTAAACGAAAAAACCACCCTGGCAGGTGGTTTTTCGAAGGTTATTTAATCCTGGCAGATTGAATAACCGTGGTAACAGTCTTGTGCGAGACGTGTCACCAAATCTGTCCTTTCAGTGTAGCCTCACTAAGGCCACCACTTCAAGAACTCTGAATACATCTCTCGCACATCCTGTTTACCAATGGCTACCGCCACTGGCGATTTTTCGTGTCTGTTCCGGGTTGGACTCAAGATGATAGTTACCGGGACAACGTGGTAGTCGGGCTGAACGGGGGGTTCTTGCACACAGCCCAGCTTGGAGCGAACTGTCTAAACGGAACGGGACGTGGTGATTTAGGTAAAGCTTCCACCACAACACGGATGCCGCAGGACGGGAACAGGAGAGCGCAAGAGGGAGCCGCCAGGGGGAAACGCCTGGTATCTTTAAGTCCTGTCGGGTTTCGCCACCACTGATTTGAGCGTCAGATTTCGTGATGCTTGTCAGGGGGGCGGAGCCTATGGAAAAACGGCTTCGCCGCGGCCTTATCGTTTCCCTGTTAAGTCTCTTCCTGGCATCTACCAGGAAATTTCCGCCCCGTTCGTAAGCCATTTCCGCTCGCCGCAGCCGAACGACCGAGCGCAGCGAGTCAGTGAGCGAGGAAGCGGAATATATCCTGTATCGCATATTCTGCTGACGCACCGGTGCCGCCTTTTTTCTCCCGCCACATGAAGCACTTCACTGACATTCGCATCCGTGCCAACATAGTAAGCCAGTATACACTCCGCTAGCGCTGCGTGACTGGTTCAGGGCTGCGCCCCGAAACCCGCTAAAAGCCACTGACGCGCCTGCGGCTTGTCCAACCCCGCGCCGACCGGGAAAGGCTTTCCCGCCCGTCCCGGCGTTATCAGGAGGCCGGTTTGTCAGAGAAACGGAACAAGATGCTCACCATGTGGGTGACGGAGGACGAGCACCGGCGGCTGCTTGAGCGCTGCGACGGCAGGCAGCTGGCAGCGTGGATGCGGCAGACCTGCCTGGACGAAAAGCCGGCACGTTCCGGAAAGCTCCCCTCACTCTCGCCGGCGCTGCTGCGCCAGCTTGCCGGCATGGGCAATAACCTGAATCAGATAGCCCGCCGGGTTAACGCCGGCGGCGACACCGGCCATGACAGGGTACAGATTGTGGCGGCGCTGATGGCCATCGATGCCGGGCTTGAGCGGCTGCGGCACGCCGTTCTTGAGAAAGGAACGGACGATGATCGTTAAATTTCATCCACGCGGTCGCGGCGGTGGCGCCGGGCCGGTGGACTATCTGCTGGGTAAAGACCGGCAGCGTGAAGGCGCCAGCGTCCTGCAGGGGAAGCCGGAAGAAGTCCGGGAGCTGATTGACGCGTCGCCTTACGTGAAGAAATACACCTCCGGCGTCCTGTCGTTTGCGGAGGCCGATCTGCCTCCCGGCCAGCGGGAAAAGCTGATGGCCAGCTTCGAGCGGGTTCTGATGCCCGGACTCGATAAAGATCAGTACAGCATTCTGTGGGTGGAGCACGCGGACAAGGGGCGTCTGGAGCTGAACTTTCTGATCCCCAATACCGAGCTGCTGACCGGCAGGCGGCTCCAGCCGTACTACGACCGCGCCGACCGACCGCGCATCGATGCCTGGCAGACCATCGTGAACGGCAGACTGGGGCTGCACGACCCGAACGCACCGGAAAACCGCCGGGCGCTGGTCACGCCGTCCGGACTGCCGAAAACGAAGCAGGAGGCCGCAGAAGCCATCACGCGCGGACTGCTGACCCTTGCTTCGTCCGGGGAGCTGAAAAGCCGTCAGGATGTCACTGAGGCGCTGGAACGGTCAGGTTTTGAGGTGGTGCGCACCACGAAAAGCAGTATCAGCATTGCCGACCCGGACGGGGGGCGAAACATCCGACTGAAGGGAGCCATCTATGAGCAGTCTTTTAACGCTGGCGAAGGACTTAGAGCAGCAATCGAAAGCGCGGCAGCAGAGTACCGGCGAGATGCTGAAAGCCGCATTCAGCGAGCACGAGCAGTCTGTCAGAGCGGAACTGAGCGCAAGCGCGAGGAGAATCAGCGACGC
>NZ_JBLKBZ010000049.1:0-5172 GCF_047530935.1 Enterobacter sp. 03-F-07-AD-ECC
TATTCTGCCATGGCAGAATCTGCTCCATGCGGGAGAGGAAAATCTCTTTTCGGGTCTGACGGCGCTTAGTGCTGAATTCACTATCGGCGAAGGTGAGTTGATGGCTCATGATGTCCCTCTGGGATGCGCTCCGGATGAATATGATGATCTCATATCAGGAACTTGTTCGCACCTTCCCTAGCTCTTTCATCATCCTAGAAGAACTCTTAATTAAGTATTCTTCAAGTGGGCCAGCATATGCCCCTGATGTCACGATCGTTAGTTGCGTAAGAGGATGAGTCAAACTCTCAATGCCCTTCAGGATGTCATTCTGGACAGCAGCAATATAAACAGGCGAAGCCGCAATCAAATATTCATCATTCGGACTGGACTGCATTAACTGGCTTATAGTTGCGCAACGGTTATGCTTTCCTAGTGATTTTGTGATGGCTTTCCACCAGAGATCATGCCTGAATGGTACTTGATGAAATGTCGCCTCGTAAGAGGGCACCCGATCTCGACTATTTAAAAACCCCATCCCGGCAGAGATTATCCACAACTCCAGATTTCTGGTTGAGTTTAAAATTTCCTTTGCCGTAGACCAGTGATTACCTGAATACAAGGACAATGCCGGTACCGCCTGATTACTTCTGGCGTCGTCTACAATGTTACTCCAGGCATATGCTGCGTCGTCCGGGGTTTGTTTTGGATCTATGTCCAATGTCGGCCAGACGTGGCCCTGATGATTCTTGCCCTTTGTACAGGAAGTGATTAAGTGTACTGAGCGTTCAGAGAACATTATCTTCCTTACATACCCATAGAACAGCTTTCTAAGAACGGTGGGCTCGCCTGAAAATTACAAATCAGCCCCTTTCACGGCATCATTTTGATTCTTCGCGTCTGCCCCCAGTAAGATGACCGGTTTTCTGCATGACAGTGTTATTCCTAACAAACGCAACACAAAACCACGCCAGCCAGAGCAAATTTTTTCATTTGCTGCGTAAAGCCTATTGTTTTCTCTTTTAAGCTTCGCCCACTCGTTACAGAGGGTAACATCATCAAGCGCTGTTATATGCTTCGCCTCACCTTCGACGATAACGGTATGGATACCGTATGCTGTAAATCTCATACTATTTTCCAGAACCCAGTTGCGGTATTCGTTGAGTCCACCTTCGGAACCGGTAGCTCTGCGCCACATTTCAATTTGCTTGTGTGATGGGTCAAGTGTACTTGTCATTGAAGCCTCGTCTCAGCGATAACGCTTGAAATAGCCCGCTTTGGTCAAAATGAAATTAGCCATCTGACTGGCGATTTGATTGTATCTTACTCATAGTGCCCAACCTATAGGTTAAAAAGGGGCATTTTCGCTTTATAGCGTGTTCAACATCATCAATCATCCCAAGAAAGGCTGGCTTATTAAGCCGGTCCATCATTTTCTGTATATCTCTCATCAATTTTTATATCCGGCCTGAAGTGCACCGTTCAAGCACACCGATCAGGCAGTTAGTCACTAGTTAACTCTTTACTAGAGACTAAATTCCATTGATTTACGTGACAACGTCACGTCATTAAGGTTTGCAAATGCCTAATTTTCATACTATGGGATTTAATTAGGAGTAAATCCCACAGGTTTACATAAAGCTGACATTTAAAAGTGTTAAAAATCAATCAGATAGAAAGAAAAGGCTCTCCGGAAGAACTCTTCTCATTATTTCGCCGCCCGGGGTTATTGCTGACAGATCTGAAAGTGCTAATATGTTAGTCATTAGTAATTAGTAAAGCCTTTACTAAACGCGTTTCTACGTAAATTCTATTGGTTTTAGAGGGTCCTACTGTCCGAAGACAATAAAGTTGTACACAAAGCACTAAAGTTGTAACCATTCTCAAAAAACGACGCTAATGTTGTATGCTTACTGAATGTGTGGTTATAGGGTTGGAGACTATAAAATGCACATATAGGTACGTATCAATGTCGTTTTTTGGGTACGATCATGGGTAGGGGTAGGCGTCTCAAATCCTATTTGGATTATGAAAATGCGCTAGGTGACGGCATAGGAGTGGGCTATGGCCAAAGTTATCAGCCCTGGCTTAGAGCTCAGGACGTTAAATCCCGTGGAAACCGTTCGATAGTCTTTGGCCTTAAGACGTTTCGAAACCATCATCATGGGGTTTGAGGGCCAATGATGTAAAAAACCACGCTAAGGAGATAATTCATTGTTTAAATTGAGATTTAACGGCCTCAATTCCCCCTTCATAATATCCTCCGGTAGTGTGAACGTATAATGTCCCAGCATGTTGATATGACCGTGCATCAGAGGCGAAAGCCGCGCGATATGTTCATCCTCTGGCCCTTCCCCGATGCTGCGCAGGTGCGACAAGGCTTCCTGCATATAAAGCGTATTCCACAGCACCACTGCGTTTGTCACCAGACCCAGCGCACCCAACTGATCTTCCTGCCCCTCGCGGTAACGTTTTCTGATCTCGCCACGCTGACCGTAGCAGATGGCTCTTGCAACGGCATGGCGGCCTTCACCCCGGTTCAACTGTGTTAGGATCCGGCGACGATAGTCCTCATCATCAATATAGTTGAGAAGATACAGTGTCTTGTTAACTCTTCCGACCTCCATTATTGCCTGAGCAAGCCCTGACGGTCGGGTACTTCTCAATAGCGATCGAATGAGTTCTGACGCATGAATAGTGCCCAGCTTCAGCGAACCGGCAACCCGCATCATCTCATCCCAGTGGCTTTCGATTTTAGAAAGGTCAACACAACCCCGCGCCAGTTTGTCCAACGCCCCGTAATTCGCTGCTTTGTCGGCCCGCCAGAACACAGCCTCACCCGCATCCGCCAGACGAGGTGAAAATTGGTATCCCAGTAGCCAGAACAGGCCAAAGATAATGTCACTGGTACCTGCTGTGTCCGTCATGATTTCAACCGGGTTTAGTCCCGTTTGTTGCTCAAGTAGCCCTTCCAGCACAAAGATGGAATCCCGCAGTGTTCCAGGAATCACTATGCCATGAAAACCCGAATATTGGTCAGAGACAAAGTTGTACCAGGTGATGCCGCGCCCTGAACCAAAGTATTTTCTGTTGGGGCCAGAATTCACCGTTTTCACTGGCGTGACAAAACGCATACCATCAGCGGAGGCTACCTCCCCGCCCCCCAGTATCCTGCCAACGCTAACGAGGACTGAAAATCAACCAGCCGCGCATTGGCGCTAACCAGCGTTTCTGCTCGGATGTAGTTCTGTTTCACCCAGCTCAGACGATGGCGAGTCAGTGCAGGGATATTGTGCTTGATCAGCGGCTCATGTCCGATATTGCAGGCCTCAGCCAGCATCACCGCACACAGGCTTATATGCAGATCCTGCGCACGGGCACCTGACTCGCTGACATGGCTGAATTCACGGGTGAAGCCAGTTCTGGCGTCAATCTCGAGCAACAGTTCTGTCAGGTCAACGGGTGGAAGCAATTGTCTGACTCGGCTGCTCAGTTGTATCAGCGCCGGTGGTTCATCCAATTTATCCAGGCTGCTGATGGTCAGCGAAGGATGTTTACCTTCATTGCAGATGTCCACGGCGGTATTGCGATCAAAACGTGATGCCACCGTTTTCCAGGTTTCATCTAACTGAGCGGCCAATTGCTCCGATGCTTTACTGCCATTAGTGGGGTGACCCAATGCCCGGCAGACTGGAACCCGCTGCGCCT
Organism: Enterobacter sp. 03-F-07-AD-ECC; assembly: GCF_047530935.1. NCBI lineage: Bacteria > Pseudomonadati > Pseudomonadota > Gammaproteobacteria > Enterobacterales > Enterobacteriaceae > Enterobacter > Enterobacter sp. 03-F-07-AD-ECC. Next base: position 3,688 of record NZ_JBLKBZ010000049.1, read on the forward strand.
GCCATTCCTCCCCCTGAAGAAGTTTTTGGCGCGGATCACCCCAACGATCGCTGTTTTCCAACCAGATGTCACGACGGCGTAGCGCATCCTGAAGTCGCTCCAGCAGACACAACGAGTAACCTGCTCGCTGTATCCGACCGTCAGCATCGTACACCAGGCGTTTCCAAGGGCCTGAAATGATATGTTCAGGTGCATCGTCCAGGATCCGTTTTTTCGAGCCGTTTAGCTCTGCCAGGTAATGGATGGCAGCCAAGGTATGTTCACCGTCTGGGGCCGCACGGAAGTGCAGATCGCGCAGTAGTGCGGGCAAAAAACGCCTTACCCGTCCGTATTGCTCCACCATTTCATCCTGAAAGTTTGTATCCTGGGGGCGGGCCAGTTCATTCACTTTTTCCACGGACTCTGCCAGTCTGGCGACAGACACACTGCTGAATATGGTCTTTCGCAGCAAATCATCGGCGGTATCTTCATCAAGTAAAAGTGCGCATGCCCGCGCCAGCAGCAACGCCGCGCGGTCAAGATCCTTGAGCGTCCTAAGTCGCTTTTTCTGCCCGGTTTTCTTCGCCTCCCGGGTAATATTGAGGATCAGCATATCCAGCACGTCAACGGCCTCGTCCAGCGCCGAGATTTCTTGCGCTTTCACGAATGCGGTAAGGATCGCCAGCCGCCGTTCTTCTGGCATTCTGCTGATATATTTCACCGATGCCATTCCGGCATAGCGTGCCAGATTGCGGAGCTGTATGGCGGGCAGCCCAGTGAAATTCAGACAGGAAAACTCCAGGCTGCGCAGGCGAGTGTAACGTTCAAGTGCTTCAGTGAACGCGGGGCCGCTGATAGTGACAGGGCCTCTTTTTAGGTGCTCCATCACTGAGAGTCGCTGTCCTTCGGGGATTTCAAGTAACCCAGCCAGTTGTGCGGTCTGCCAACGGTTTGGCAGCGCGGCCAATTTTCGCCACAAGCGGCGGGTCGCACGCTCACGGATTTCACCAATGACTCTCGTCAGGGTGGATGCGGCTGGCAACAACACTTTATTTTGAAGCAACCACGCGGTGGCAAAATCGAACATCAGTCCGGGGCGTTCATTACTGAGCCATGCACGGGTATACAGCAATCGCTTCAGTCTGAACGACCACGGGAAATCACCGAAATCATGATAGCTATAGTGCTGCCTGATAAGCCCGTGGTGCTCCCAACGTGTGTTTTCCCTTTGAGCATAGCGGGAAATGATCTCTGGATAGCGGATGTTAAGTTGCCTTGCGACATAAAACTGGACACCGGGCGGTATTTGCATGAGATCGGACAAGAAGGTTCCCAGAAAGCGGGCAGTTGTGAGTTGAAGGGCAATTCCCAACCGGTTATGCCTGCCCCTACGCAGGTTGATGAAAGGGCACTGTTGCAAAGTTAGCGATGAGGCAGCCTTTTGTCTTATTCAAAGGCCTTACATTTCAAAAACTCTGCTTACCAGGCGCATTTCGCCCAGGGGAT